>NZ_KB899417.1 GCF_000378205.1 Sediminispirochaeta bajacaliforniensis DSM 16054
TTTCATCGACTGGTATAATTATCACCATCTGCATTCAGCGCTCGGATACATCACCCCCAATGAGAAAAGAACCGGCAAGGATTCCGAGCTGTTCAAGCGGAGAAACGCCACGATGGAAGCTGCTCGAAACTCTCATGCTGAACGATGGGGAAAGCGATCCGTCAGGAAGTGGACGCCATCTAATGTGGTGGTTCTGAATCCTGGTAAAAACTATGAAGGACAATCCTCTACCGAAGGTAAAAAATCTTCACAAAATATTTCAAAGAGCGCGTAATCTATGTTGACATAAAGCGCTCGTTACCGGATACCCTTTTTGCTTTGCCCACTCCAACATGACCCCCGGCGTTTCAAAAGAAACATGCTGTAAATAATGTATCCGCATTTCTCTGTCCTTATTCCTATGGTAACTTCTATTCTAAGCAGCAGTGGAATAAAGAGTTATAACATTTTGTCACCAATATTCCTAACACTATGTACCATGTGTTACATATCTTTTAACCATAAAAGCCTACCTTTTCCTGCGAGGACATAACGCCACAGGAGATACGCAATGAGCAATATAGATACCCGTCACTCTCTTTACGACATTACCAAACGCTATCCCGAGACGATTACAACCTTTGTACAACATGGTTTCGACGGCATGGATGACCGGCTTCAGCGGGAGGGCTATGGTCGCCTCGTAACCCTTGAGCAGGCGCTTACCATGAAAAGAATCGATGCTGAAACCTTTATCGGACTTCTCGAACAGCGTATCGAAGAAAACGGGACAAGACATGAGAGTGGGAATACCCTTAGCGTTACGGGCTTGTTACCCTGTCCCGTCCGTATGCCCCTTCTCGAGACGTTCGATGCATTTTGCAGTCGATACCAAAACGAACATGGTGTTGCGGTGGCCGCCGACCTTCGAGCAGCAAGCATGGGAACGCAATGGATCGACGAGCATCTGCAGCCGGGGATGAGCAAGGAGAATCTTCCCGATCTCTTTCTTTCCGCAGGATTCAGTCTCTTTTTCGACCGTGCTCGTATCGGAGGCTTTCGCGACCAAGGACTCTTTTCCGACCTTTCAGAGTGGAATGAGGAGCATCCACTGTCTCGTACTGTCGGGTTTAGGGATCCCAAAGGAATCTATTCTCTCCTCGCACTTGTTCCCGCTGTTTTTCTCATCAAAGAGGAAGAGCTCGGCGGCCGTCGGGCCCCTGAAACCTGGGAACAGTTGCTTGATCCCCTTTACACTGATTCGGTCTCTCTTCCTGTGGGAGACTTCGACCTCTTCCATGCCATCCTGCTGACCCTTGCCAGGGTTTATGGAGACACCGCCGTGAATGCTCTTTCTCTGGTGATGCTTGATGCGATGCATCCCTCCCAGATGGTGAAAAGCGATCGCGCGTCGGGTAAGCATCCTGCCGTTACCGTTATGCCTTATTTCTTTTCGAAAATGGTCCGACCCGGTAGTACAATGAAACTCATCTGGCCGGCTGATGGAGCAATTATCAGTCCCATTTTTATGCTGGCAAAGCGCTCGAAAAAGAGGCTCCTCCGCCCCTTGGCCCATTTTTTTGCATCTCGGAGCACCGGTGAAATCTTCAGCCGCCAGGGGCTTTTCCCCTCATTACATCCCGAGGTGACAAACAGGCTCCCGGATCCGGCCCCCATGATGTGGCTGGGCTGGGACTATATCAATACTCATGATCTTTCCCTGGAAATAGAACGTTTTGAGACGAGTTTTTTTGCTGCTCAATCCTTAAAGGTCGGGAGGATAGGATGAAACTGATAACCGTTTCTGGGCCCCCTTCTTCGGGTAAGACCTCGGTGATTTTGAAGACAATAGAGAGTCTTCATGTAAAAAAACGTTCTGTGGCGGTCGCGAAGTTCGATTGTCTTAGCACCGATGACGACAAACGCTATGCTGCCGCAAAAATCCCTGTACAAAAAGGGCTTTCCGGAGGTCTGTGCCCAGACCACTACTTTGTCAGCAATATAGAAGAGGTATGCCGCTGGGGAGATGATGGAGGTTTCGACTTGCTTATCACTGAGTCCGCCGGCCTTTGTAATCGCTGCTCTCCTTATTTCAAAGAGGTTCTGGCCGTATGCGTGGTCGATAATTTGAGTGGCATCGGCACCCCAAAAAAGATTGGTCCTCTACTCAAACATGCGGATATCGTGGTGATTACCAAGGGGGATATTGTCTCGCAGGCGGAACGCGAGGTCTTTGCCTCCAGGGTCGGGGTCGTTAATCCATCGGCCTTGGTCCTGCATATCAATGGTCTTACGGGCCAGGGAGCCTTTGAGCTTGCTTCTCTTATCCTCGACAACGCCCGGCCATTACCATCGGTACAGGAAATGCACTTGCGTTTTCCCATGCCTTCGGCCCTCTGCTCCTATTGTCTCGGGGAGACCAGGGTAGGGGAGGCGTTTCAGCTTGGGAATGTAAGGAAGATCGTAATAAAGGACAAAAAGGAGGGATAGATGAATACATCTCTTATGCATAACTCGCCGATCTTTCGAGAGCTTCAGGACTCACCCCTCGCGGTCATATTGAAACGCTACCCATTTGCCGCCGAACATCTGGAATCGCTTGGGTTTTCTTTTGATTTTTCCTCGGTCTTGACACTGGAGCAGGAGCTGCGTTGTATCGACTCCCTTGAGCGGGATGAGCGGGGGCTTTGTATCGAGGAAGTCCTAAAAAAGACCGCACTTTTTATCGAACAGATGTTGAATTTCCTTGGTTTACAACGGGAAACGCGACTTGAAACGGTAAGCCTTTACCCCGGCTTCGACAAGAATGGGAATCCTGAGGGCTTTGATGTCCTTACCTTCCGTCCAAGTGAACTCATCTCGATTGTCGGGCCCACCGGGTCGGGAAAAAGTAGACTTCTTGCCGATATTGAGTGGATGGCCCAGGGGGATACTCCGAGCGGACGAAGGGTGATGATAAACGATAGGGAGCCGGACCGAAGATTCCGTTTTTCCGCAGGTGAAAAACTGGTTGCCCAGCTTTCCCAGAATATGAACTTCGTAATGGACCTTTCAGTTGGCGAGTTCTTGCGCATTCATGCCGAGAGCCGTTTTGTGGAAAGACAGCAACAGCATGTTGAGGCAGTCGTCCTAAAGGCAAATGAGCTTGCAGGAGAGCCTTTTTCACCGGAGATTGCCGTCACCTCACTTTCGGGGGGCCAGTCACGGGCTCTTATGATTGCCGATACTGCAATGTTGAGTGGTTCGCCGATTGTTCTGATAGATGAGATAGAAAATGCCGGGATAGATCGGAGAAAGGCCCTTGATCTTTTGCTCTCGAAGGAAAAGATTGTTCTCATGGCAACCCATGATCCTCTTCTTGCTCTCACGGCTGACCGCCGACTTGTGATAGGGAACGGCGGAATTCGGGAGATCATCGGGACCTCCAGTGAGGAACGGGCGATTCTAAGAAGGCTTGAAGCTCTCGACCGCAGCCTTCAGCGATTGCGGGGAGAGCTTCGCAGGGGGAAAAGGATTAGCAGATTCGAAATGTAACCCTCGTTTTGCTACCCTTCGAGAGGGAAAAATATTTCTGTTTTCAACGCTTCGGGGGCAACCGTTTCTGGGTCATTAAGGTAGCTTTCCCACATCCACGGCAAAACCTTGCAGCCTTTCTTTGAGGTGAATCTCTGGAGATGATCGTAGGTTTCTCCCATGGTTGAATAGGGGCCGGTGTGGATGGTGCTTGCGACTTTGATCGCAGGGATGGTTCCCGCCTGTATCCTTCCGTGTGCTTTTTCCTTCTTGAGAGTCGGAAAACCCGCTTCGATATCAAGCGCCTCCATATCCATGTTGTGATAGATGGTAAAGGGAACTCCGGCAAAGGAAATGTTGTTTGCCTCCATATAGCTTGCAACCTCCTTGTAGATAAGGCCCAGGGCATTCGGTAATTCCTTCACCGATGTTGTCAGACGCACCGCCAAGATATTCTGTTCCTTCAGATCCTTGATTTCCATAGACACGCTCCTTGTTATATTGTTCTCATCCCAAGGATGCCACAGGATATACGACAACTGATTGTCGTACTTTAGGTCTCTGAATACAAATTTTTTATGGCATCAGCACTTCGGGCGATACGATTTCTGATATGAGAGGGGGCAAGGACCTCGACAAAGGGACCGAAGGAGAGTATGTAGCCGTAGACCCAGCCATCTTCGGGCATGGTTGTTTTTACTTCCAGCCCGCCTCCTGGAAGGGACTTACAATCCCTTTCCGGATAGTAGTCGGCGACAAGAGGGGCCATCTCGTGTGAAAATCGGAGCACCAGTTCAACATTTCGTTCCGTACCGCCGCCCCTGCTTTCCTCCAGAAAATCGGCATAACGTTTTTCTCTTCTACGGAATCGCTGTTCCTCTATTCTGGCATCTTTTATTTTTGTAATGCTGAAAAGCCTGTAGTCGTTTCTCAGCCTGCAGTATGCGTAGAGATACCAGGAGCGCCATCTGAACGCGATAGTCATGGGTTCTACACATCTTTTGATCGTTTCGAGTTTATTACTTGTGTAAACAAAGGTGAGTAACCGTTCCGTTTCCACTGCCTTTTTTATGATTCTGAAGGTATCTCGTTTTCGCGGATCGCCGCCGAGCATGCTGAAATCGATAGAAAGTTTTTCATTTCGCTCGGAGAAAAAATCAAATTCTCTTTTTGCAACCATGCTTCGTACCTTTTCAAGGGTACCTTGTATACTGGAATCGCAAAGGGTTTCGGCGATCCTTTCGAGGGCCGTGACAATATGGTAGAGATCCTCGGCATTCATCAGCTGACGATCCATCTTGTAGGCATCCATGATGCCGTAACCGCCTTTCGGGCCTTGGATTGCATAGAGAGGGATGCCTGCCAGCTCAATGGTTTCCATATCCCTCTGGATGGTCCTTCTGGAAACATTGAAGCGATCTGCAAGTTTGCTGGTGCTCACTACATCGTGGCCAAGCAGAAAGATGATGATGGAAAGTAGCCGGTCGGTTTTCACTGGTTGTGATTATATCCTAAAATAGAGGCGTCGTGAAACGAAAGAGTTGACCCACGCCTTTGCCCTCATCATAATGAGCTTATATGAGCTTTATACCTGAACCAATCTTTTCCTGGGTTGTGCTTCCTTTTCTCATTTTTTTTGCGCGAATTGCGGATGTTACCATCGGCACTATGCGCATCGTTTTTGTTGCCCGGGGACAGAAGCTTATTGCCCCGCTGCTCGGTTTCTTTGAGGTGCTGATATGGCTTATCGCCCTTACAAAGATTATGGAGAACATGGGCAATCCTGTTACGTACTTTGCCTACGGAGCAGGTTTTGCCATGGGGAATTTTATCGGGATCACCCTTGAGGCGCGCCTTGCCTTTGGCATGTGCGTCATTCGGACCATAACACGCCAGGATGCCCATGATGTGGTGGAAAAGTTACGTGACGAGGGCTATGGGGTTACGGTCATTGATGCCAATGGGAATTTCGGTAAGGTATCCGTTTTTTACAGTGTGGTCAAACGTTCCCACATCGACCACTTCGTCGGTATTATCAAAAGTTACAATCCGAAAGCTTTTTATACCATTGAGGATGTCCGCGTTGTCAACGAAGGATTCTATCCGAAGCGAAGCGGTTTCCGGCGTAGGCCGCTTCGAAAAGGGAAATAGGGGAGGACCCGTGAATAAAGGTGCCGAATATGAGGTGAGACAGGCGGGAATCGATGATCTCGCTTCTATTTTTCATCTCGGAGAAAAGGTTTTTACATCGCATGGTTACTCAAATTTGTACCGGACCTGGGATGAATATGAAGTGACCACATTTTTTAACCAGGAATCAGAGAATGTACTTGTTGCTGAAGACGATGGTAAGGTCGTCGGATTTGCAATGGGGACCACGATCGAGAAGGCCCGGTCGGCCTGGAGCTACGGGCACCTCGTTTGGCTGGGCGTGGAACCGGATTATGCCCGATCGGGACTGGGAAGCATGCTCTTCGATCGGTTTAAGCGATTAATGAAAAAACAGGGTGTGAGAATGCTTATGGTAGATACACAGGCGGATAATAAACCAGCCATCTCTTTTTTCAGAAAAAAGGGGTTTGAAAATCCGACGCGCCATGTTTACCTCACCATGCAACTTTAAGGTGGATGCATTGAACGGCGGTCTTGTGAATCGGGACAGGCTCTACGCTCTTCTCCGTGATATGGTGGATATCTATTCGCCATCGGGAAAAGAGGAACACCTTGCCAGATTCCTTGTCGACTATTGTGTGAAGCAGGGAATACCTGTAACCCTTAGGCATGTGGACGAATCCCGCTTTAATCTCGAAATTTCGGCGGAGGGTGCCACTCCCGAGTTGCTTTTCCTCGGGCATATCGATACCGTTCCCGCTTTCGATATAGAAGAGTATTCATTTTTCGAGGAAAACGGACTTTGCAGGGGCTTGGGAACGGCAGACATGAAA
The DNA here is from genome assembly GCF_000378205.1 of Sediminispirochaeta bajacaliforniensis DSM 16054. Taxonomy (NCBI): domain Bacteria; kingdom Pseudomonadati; phylum Spirochaetota; class Spirochaetia; order Spirochaetales; family Spirochaetaceae; genus Sediminispirochaeta; species Sediminispirochaeta bajacaliforniensis. Next base: position 6,438 of record NZ_KB899417.1, read on the forward strand.
GGAGGCTGTGCGGCCTTGATTGAGGCCTTTGTTACAGCCTTTGAAGGAGGATTCCTCCCTTCGAATCTTCTGCTTTCTCTTGTCGTCGGGGAGGAGGAGAGTGGCGACGGAACGGAAGCTCTCCTCGATGCATACCAATTTCGAGGGGCCCTCGTTGCAGAACCTACCGGACTTGTCCCCTGCACAAGTCATTACGGTTACCTGGAGACGATCATAACCATCTTCGGGTATCGCCGCCATGCGGCCATGTCTGATCGTGAATCCCACGCGATCAGAACCATGCTCAGTCTACTTCTGAGCCTAGAAACGTTCATCGAAGCCTCGCAGAGCGATACAGTTTTGAATATCCGGGATCTGCATAGTTCGGAATCGGGTTTTGCCTCTCCCGACCGCTGTTCCGCTACTCTTGATCTCCATATTGTTCCGGGCACCGATGCCGCACGCTATGCCCGGGAGCTTGACCGCTTTCTTAGCGATCAGCTTTCCTCCTTCTCGATAAGCGACTACCAGCTGAGCATGCCCTTCGTTGCCGACGGCTATGTTATGGCCGAGAGCGATCCATTATCTCTTCTTTTGAAAGATGTGTTTGATTCTCTATCTTTGCCCTGGATGCCGGGTTCCTTTCGTAGCCATTCTGACGCTAATCTGCTTAGAGACGCAGGATGCCCGCCGATTATCTTAGGGCCGGGTACTCTCTCCGAGGCACACACCATGAACGAGTTTGTCGAATTCGATCAGGTATACAGGGCGGCCGACCTGTATACCCGTATACTGCACGCGTTGAAACGAGCTTAGCGCCCTCCATAATCATCACCAAGCGTTGTAATCCGAAGGTCACAAAGGGAAAAATCCTTTGGAAGCCGCTCTTTCGAGAGGATGATTCGTTTTTCTTCTCCTTTCATCAGATGAAAGCAGTTATCGGAAAACCTTCCCTTCCAGCCGGGAAGCTCCAGGACGACGTAAAACGCAGGCAGATCGCTCGACAGTATGATGCTCTGATTTTCCCCGTTCTCTTCTTCAAGACGTACCTCGATATTGGGTTTCTTCAGAGCACAACGTTTGGGTGCAAGGGGGAGGAGGATGGTTTCAAGCGGGTCCCCTTTGTTCGCTTCTGTTTCCCTGTATGTCTGGAATCTTGCTTTCAGAAAACTCTCCCCTTTTATCCATTGCTCATGGTTCCTTACCATTGCTTCAAGGGTAGTTGCGGATCTGGCTTCGATACAGGATTCGACTCGAATGGTTTCAATAAGATTCCCGGCAAAATCGACAAACGAAATTTCGAGGCTTCCTGAAAGTGCTTGTTCGGTGTCGTTGATTCCCTTTATGGTGATCTTCCCATCCTCTTCCCGGTAGCTGATGAGGGCCGTCGGCGCAAAAAAGCGTTTTGCCGCATAATGGAGCGGTTTCCACCTTCCTCCGTATTCGATGGATGACCATGATATGGCCGGCCAGGTGTCGTTAAGCTGCCAGTAGAGGGCACCCATGCAGATCGGACGCATACCGCGCCAATACTCCACAGCACTTGATATAGCCATGACCTGTTGGACCTGGCTGAGGTAGACAATACGTTCGAACCCCTCGGGAAACCTGAAGTACCGGGCAATGGTTGATATGATGATGCTGTTTCCTCGATCGTTCCGTTGCCGGTGTTCAAGAACCGGCGAGGTGAGATTTAACTGATCGCTATCACAAAAGCTCTCGATCAGAGAGAGGGAAGGAAACGACTGGAAACCAAACTCGGAGCAGAAACGGGGGACCACCTCTCGGTATGCCTCGAACGGTTTACCTTCATGCCAAACGCTCCAATAGTGCATGTCGCCCTTGCTGTCGTCATGCCAGCAATCGGAATAATCCCCTTCTCCGGCCGATGGAGAAGAGGGCCACCATGTGCGCTGGGGATCGATTCTTTTGACTGCTTTTCCTATAACCCCTTCGTTGAGTCTGTCGTAGTCGATAATGTATCGATCACGGTTAGCCTTTGAAACATCGAACCAAGTCAGGGCTCCCACATCCTCATTGTTCCCACACCAAAGCACAAGAGAGGGATGGTCTTTCAGACGTTTGATCTGGTATTCAACCTCGCTCCTTACATTTTCCAGAAACTCCGGTTGGGAAGGGTAGAGGGCACAGGCGAACATGAAGTCCTGCCAGACCATGATTCCTTTTTGATCGCAGAGCTGGTAAAAATAATCGCTTTCATATTCGCCGCCACCCCAGACCCTGATCATATTCATGTTTGCCGCCGCTGCCGAATCGAGAAGTTCCGCTGTCCTCTCGTTGTCGTAACGTCCGGGGAGGGAATCGACGGGAATCCAGCTGGCTCCCTTGCAAAAGATATCGACTCCGTTTACCCGAAAGCGCATGGGAATGCCTCGTTCGTCCGGATCGGTAATCACCTCCACGCTTCTAAAGCCTATGAACTTTTCCACCTCATCGTTGTCCGTGGTCACTTTCAAGGAATAGCGTGCTTGTTTCCCATAACCGGCAGGCCACCACAGCTCGGGGTTTTTAACGCGTATCGTTCTTTTGACGGTTGAACTTCCCCTTTGCACCAGGAGCTTTTCCCGCAGGCTGGCACCTGCACAGCTGATATCCAGCGCCACGGTACCTTCCGATGGTGCATAGAGTTCGGTCACAACTTCAAGCTCCCAAGCCTCTTTTTTTCGGAGCATATTCGTGTGTACGGTCTCGATCCTTTCGAAGGTGCTGGCCTTGACGGTAACAGGGGCATAGATCCCGCTGACCATGAGGCAAGGGCCCCAATCCCATCCTGCATGACACTGGGCCTTGCGGATGAGATTTCTGCCCATAGCCTGGACAGGGTATATCATGTGAGGGACGGGATAGGGGAGTTTCTCGGCCGCCTCGGCAGCACGTTTTATCGGAGCATCGAAGAGGAAGGTAATTCGGTTTTTTCCCTCACAAGCCGCTGCCGAGAGGTCGAAACGATATCGTTTGAACATATTATCGCAACAACCGACCTCAACCTCATTGACAAGGACTCGCGCAAAGGTATCTATCCGTTCGATATCCAGAAACAGCTGTGATGCATCGAGAAGGGCCTGTTCCAGTTGAAAGGAGCCCTCCAGGCTCCACGGCTTTTCACCTATCCATTGAAGCTGTGTCTCATTCTGTCCGTAAAAGGGATCGGGAATTCTCCCCGCTTCAAAGAGTGCCGTTATATTATCACCCGGAACGGAGGCCTCTACCAAGGTATCGGCGGTATCACTTTTCCAGGTCCAATGGTCGACTATTATGCGTTGTTTCATGGTATATCCTTGGTTAGATTAAAAATCAACTAACGCCATTATTGTAGCGTGCTTTGTTTAAAGATGACAAGAAAAAACGGGGATAATTTCGAGTTCTTAACGAAAAAGCTTGACAGTTTGGATAAGCAATGGGAGAATTGTGTTAGTTGGATGTAAAATCAACCAACCTACAGGAAACATATGTTGATGAAGCGAACAAAAATGATCAACCGATCACGGATTATGCGCGAGATCTGGATCAATCGTGAGACCAGCCGTGTGGAAATTGCCCGTTCCCTTGGCCTTGATAAGTCCACCATCTCTCACGCGGTAAACGAACTCATTGAAAAGGGTGTTATCATAGAGTCCTCGGAGGGATCTTCAGGGCCTCAAGGTGGTAGAAGACCTGTACATATAAAATTGAATAGAGAGTATGGAGCAGTTTTGGGGGTTGAATTCCGCCCCGATTCTTATACGGCTGTAGCGGTGGATCTTGAAGGTGATATTATTTATTCACGATTTGAACGGATCGCTATTGCCGGCGAGAAATTTACGTCTGTAGTGATCGAGATTCTTCATATGCTCATTGATGAGCTGGAACGAAAAGAGGTCAACCTTCTGGGCATCGGTGTGGGGCTCTCTGGTGTTGTAAATGCCCAAAACGGGACTATTCGTTATTCCGAACCCTTTGGGATCGTCAGCACCTTTGATTTCTTCACCAATATTGCCTCTCTCTTTGATATTCCTCTATTTGTTGATAACGATGCAAATGCTTGTGTCTGGGGTGAGCTTGCCTTTCATCGAAGGAAAGATCTGAAAGATTTCATCTTCCTTCTATTAGAGTTTCGGGAGCCTGGAACCAACGAAGACCGGGATTGTACGAAAATCGGAAAAATAGGTGTAGGTATAGGCATTGTTATCAATGGCAATGTTCACTATGGACACCAGTACGCTGCAGGTGAGTTCCGCAGCCTTTTTCGTACTGAGAATTCTGTCGGTCAATTTTCATTAACCAGTGATGAACATCGTCGTATTTTTGATGATGATGCGGTTATGAATAAGTTTTTGCATGAGCTTGGCGCACATGTCGGCTTGCTTGTGAATGTTTTTAATATGAGTCATATCATTCTCGGGGGAGCCTTTGACGAATTGGGGCCTCGGGTCAAGGACATTTTTGAGCAGGAGATCAAGAAATCCTGGCCTTATCCGTACACCCCCGACATCAAAAAATCGATTTGGTACTCATCCTTTGCCGATAGGGCAGTGGCCTACGGCGCTGCGGGGATGGTCCTCAACACCCTTTTCAGTGACCTGGAGGTAATGGAGGGAACCAGTTTGATGCTGAATCTCAGGGAGGGTTTGGTCGTGTTTTAGCAGTGTGTGGATAGTCGATTCTCTTGCGGATGAACGTGCAGTACTAAAGGCTTTTGACCATAAAATCAGTCTGCTTTCTTAAGAAAAGGGGCAGACAAAAAGTAAGGAGAGTAAGGGTATGAAAAGAGTGTGTCTGATTGTAATGTTTTCCCTCCTATGTGTCTCGTTTTTGATTGCGGGCGGGAATCAGGAAGCAGAGAGCGGTGCCGCTGAAGGGCAGATTGTGATTAAGACAATGGCTTACGGCAACAACTCGAACCCTGAAGGGGTAAACTGGGTTCGTATCGTAAAGGCCTTTGAGGAGCAGAATCCCGGCATCAAGATCGATTATGAGCTGTTGTACGATGAGGCGTACCATCAGAAGGTTGTCGCCCGGCTTGCCTCCGGTGATATTCCCGATCTTGCCTACATGGGTGCGGATGCCCGTTGGGGAGCCCCCTGGAAAGAGGCCGGACAACAATTCGATCATCGCGACTACATTGACAGTGATTTTTATGATCTCGGTTTGATTCCTCCCATGGGACCAAAGGGTGAAGTCTTCGAAATTCCCCTTGGAACCAGCAACATTACCACGGTTCTCTATATGAACGAAAAGTTGGTTGCATCCCTTGGTTTTTCCGCTCCCCAAACCTACGAGGATATTGTTGCCATGGTTCCTGCAGCTAAAAAGGCCGGTTTGGATGTGATCAGCATCGATGGTGCCGACGGCTGGGCCTGGAATTCATGCCTGATGTCTATGGTTGCCGCCCGACTCTCGGGAAATCCACGCTGGGTATCCGAAGCGGTCCAGGGCAAACATCGGTTTAACGACCCGATATTTGTCGATTCCCTTGCCTTTATCACCAGGATGATCGATGACGGAGTCCTTTCTTCCAAATCGGTACTGGTAGACTATGGTGCCAATGTATCTAAGTTTAGCAATGAACAAGCCCTTTTCATGATTCAGGGCCAGTGGGTCGCAGGAGAAATTCCGCCCGAGGTTGCCGATCATACAAAGCTGCTTGCCTGGCCCAAGCTCCCCGGTGAAAAGTCTGAAACTGCCGGTTCTGTAGCGGCGGCGATTCAGGTTGGTTACGGGCTGACGAAACAGGGCGGAAGTGACCCTGCCGTTCGTGAGGCTGCCCTCAAGTTCCTGCGTTACTTCTACAGCGTCGAAGAGTCGACCCAGCGTCTGCGTGACGGCTTAATTGTCGCTCCAATTCTGAAGAACTATCAGGTTCCCGAAGATCTACCTTCGATCATGAAAAGCAAGGTTGCCCTTGCTCAGACCGCAATGAATACCGATGTCATCGACGCCTACGTAAGCGGTAATGCACTTGAGGCCCTGAATTCCGGTATGCAGCAGATTGCAAGCGGGTCGGCCACTGCTGAAGAGATAGCAGCAAAGGTCGAATCACTTATCCAGCGCTAAGAGGATCTTACCTGTTAGAGGAGGGGAGGAGACTCCCCTCCCTGTTCTTCGAGGAGTGTTACCTACGTGAAAAAAAGCGAACGACAAATGCTGCCGGCCTTTTTTGCAATGGCCGCTCCGGCGATGTTGATCTATCTTTTCATCATTGCCTATCCGATTATCTATTCGGTCTGGCTTAGTTTTACCGATTTCAACCCAAACCGGGGAGGGGCGTGGAATTTTGTCGGACTGCTTCAATATAAGACGATGTTTTCCGACCCGAATTTCTGGCATGCACTGAAAAACAACCTGATTGTCGTGGCTGTTTCCGTCTTCGGCCAGATTCCCATCGGATTCATTCTGGCATACCTTCTCTACAGAAAGATGGTCCGCGGCGTGAATTTTTTCCAGACCATCGTGTTTCTTCCCAATTTTCTATCGACCATTGTCATCGGTACCATGTGGAAGCGACTTTTCCAAGCCGACGGCCCTGTTTCTGTTCTTATCCAGAAGACGACAGGGGACCCTACGGCCCAATTCGAGATGATGCTGCACCCGAATACGGTCATGATTCCCATCGGTTTTGCACTGATCTGGATATATACCGGTTTGTATATGATCATCTTTCTCGCCAATCTTCAGAAGATCAATGCAAGTCTGATCGAAGTAGCGAAAATAGATGGTGCGACGGAGGGCCAGATATTCCGAAAGGTGATTGTTCCTCTGCTTTCGGGTACCATCTTGGTCTCGACCGTACTGGCGATTGCCGGTTCCCTCCGCGGTTTTGATCTGATTTTTTCCATCACCACCCAAGGCTTACAAAGAAACAACGCCATGGTTCTTCCCATTTTTATGTATCAGACGGCCTTTCAAAACTATGCCAATGAAATGCGATTTGCCTATGGAGCGGCAATATCGAATGCCATCGTCCTGATCAGCCTGGTACTTATTGCCTTTAGCCGCATGATCAGTCGGAAAACCGATTATTAGAAAGGACCATCTCATGAACGATACGCTTACACGATCGCGCCAAGGGGAACGGATAAAAGGCTTCGTTGGAAACCTCATCGCCTATATTATTCTTGGTTCCTGGGCATTGATTACCATCCTGCCGCTTTTTTGGATGACCTACTCTTCCTTCAAATCGAATGAAGAGCTTACGAGGAGTATCTACGCTTTTCCAAAGGAGCTGTTCGATAATAAGTATGATGAATATGTTGTTATAAAGCCGCAACTGAATGTGGTTCCCGATTATGATGTGGAAAAGGATAAACGCCCGAGGCTCATCATTGAGTCGAAAACCATCGCACCTGGGCGCCGCCTGATGGTTCATTTCCTGCTGAAGGAGGAACTTCCTGAAAAGCTCGCGAAGCTTCAACCCGGTGACACGTTGAACCTTTCCCAGCTTCCGCTTTCCTTACGAACGAAACTTGGCTGGCGTACCATCTGGTTTAACTATATTTCGGCAGTCGAACGGGGTGGTTTGGGACGAAAATTCATCAACAGCATTATCTATGCGGGTGTTTCCACCTTTTTGATCAACCTTTTCGGCCTGATGATGGCCTTTGCCTTGAGCAAGTATCCCTTTAGGCGGCTTGCTATGGTTCTGGGAGGATTGATCGGGCTGGGCTATCTCATTAGTATTAATTCCGTCATCATTCCGCTTTTTTTAATGCTTACCTCGGTCAATCTGACCGATACCCATTTGGGTATCATCCTCGTGTATACCGCTTTCGGCCTCCCTCTTGCGGTCATGTTGGATACCCAGTTTATTCATGATTTACCTACGAGTCTGATCGAATCTGCAAGAATCGACGGAGCCACCACGTTTAGATTGTTTCGCTCCATCATCGTTCCGATGTCGACTCCGGTCATTGTAACGGTGAGTATCATCAGTGCCTTGGGTATTTGGAATGAATTTTTGCTTGTGCTGGTTCTTGCCAGTTCGGAGTTTACCAAATCGTTACCGGTAGGGGTCTACTCGTTTTCGAGCCTTACCAGTACGCAGCTGGGGTGGCAGATGGCGGCACTTGTCATTGCAACCCTCCCGGCTATGATTGTCTATTTCATCTTCCAGCGTCGGCTTGCAGAAGGCGTGGTCGGAGGAGCCATAAAAGGATAAGGATAGAGCAGATGCAAATTCTTACTAATCACATTGGATATCACACCGCTTCGGCTAAACGCATGATTCTTCAATGCTCCGAAGTACTTGCGCCGAATTTTCCCGCACCATCGGCTCAATTGATCGATCAAGATAGCGGTAGCGTGCTGCGTACCCTGCAGGTTACATCGTCCGGTTCCGTTCCCGGCTGGAAGGATCGCCATTTCTACCTCTTTGATTTTTCCGATTTTACCGGGAAGGGCGTTTTTCGCTTTGAGGTTACGGCGGGGAATGCACAGATCCACGGACTGCCTTTTACCATCGGCGATGAATTGCTGCAGGATAGCTGTATTTCGGACATTCTTTTTTATTTCAAGGGGCAGCGTTCTTCCGGTCGATGGGACCTCGCAGACCGATCGGCTTCTTTCTTCGGAGAACGCTCCGATCGGGTCGATGTTCACGGGGGATGGTATGATGCAGCCGGAGATTACAGTAAATACCTTTCGCATCTTTCCTATGCAAACTATCTCAACCCCCAACAGATTCCCTTGGTGGTGTGGTCGTTATATTCCCTTGGTGAGATCCTAGCCTCCCGGCCCCGGCATCGGGGAACATTGCTGGTTGAACGGGCCCTTGAGGAGGGGGCCTGGGGTGCCGACTTCCTGGTACGCATGCTGGATCCGGAAGGCTATTTTTATATGACCCTTTTTGATCAATGGAATAAAAAAAGTGATGCAAGGATGATTTGTGCTTTCAAAACAAAACAGGGAGAACGGCTTGAGGAATACCAGGCTGGTTTTCGGCAGGGGGGAGGGATGGCTATTGCCGCTCTTGCACGGGCCGCTCGTTTTCCCAGGACGGAAATTCCTTCCGACGGCTTTGACTGTGATGCATATCGGCAGACGGCGGAAAGGGGCTACGATCATCTTCTGCGTCACAACTGTGAGTATCTGGACAATGGGCGCGAGAATATCATCGATTACTATTGCGCCCTTCTGGCAAGCGTGGAGCTTTTTACTACAACGAAGGATGCCTCGTATCTTGAAGGGGCCCGCAGTTGGGCCTGTAAGCTTTCTTCCCTCTTTTTCGATGAAAAAAAGTGCTGGTTTGCGGAATCAGGCAATAGCCGTCCCTTTTTCCATGCTTCGGATTCCGGTATGCCCATTATCTCTCTCCTCCGTTATGCAGAGGTTGAAGATAACCCATCCATGAAGGCCGAGACCCTTGCTCTGGTGGAGCGGGCCTGCCGGGCGGAGCTTAGCCTCGCCTCGGAGGTTCATAACCCTTTTGGCCTTGCCCGACAGAAGGTTAGGGCCGTCGGCGGGAAAGATCATTCTTCCTTCTTTGTCCCCCATGAAAACGAGTCAGGTTATTGGTGGCAGGGGGAAAACGCCCGCCTTGCCTCTCTTGCCTGTGCTATGCGGCAGGCTGCAACGGCCCTCGCTCCCGGTGGAGTAAGTGAAGGGCTCCTAGAACAGATGAAGGCCTTTGCCACGGCCCAACTCGATTGGATCCTCGGCTTCAATCCCTTCGACACCTGTATGCTTGCCGGCCGGGGGCGCAATAATCCTCGTTTCGAATCCTTTTATCCCAATGCTCCCGGTGGGATCTGCAACGGCATTACCGCCGGCTTTTTTGACGAATCTGATATCGATTTTCTTCCCAAAACGGCGATAGAGCAGGGTGATCATCGTTGGCGCTGGAGTGAACAGTGGATTCCCCATGGCGCATGGTTTCTCATGGCCCTCGCAGCCGAGATGGCCGACGGTGGAGATCAATGAATCTCTCTTTACTCGTTCCTCAGCCGCAGATGGTCCGCTCCGGTTCCGGGAAATTCAGCTTCGGCCGCGATTTTGCGGATCAAGTCCATTCGTATCTTTTTTGTGACACGATTCCTGACGGCATTGTAGAGCTCCCCCTTTCCCGGGAGCTTCAGGCCCTGCCGGAAAGCTACCGACTGGATATTCGCCCCGATAAAATTCTCCTGGCGACTGAGAGCAAAAGCGGGCGCTTTGCTGCTATGACCACACTCAAGCAGCTTTTGCTTCAATGCCCTGATGCCGCACTGCCCTGCATGACCATCGACGACTGGGCCCTTTTCTCGATTCGGGGGGTGATGATCGACATTAGTCGCAGCAGAGTACCCACAATGAATACGCTTCAGCATATCATCGATCTCCTTTCTCTCCTGAAATATAACCAGCTTCAGCTTTATATGGAGCACACCTTTGCCTACAAGGGGCATGAGGATGTATGGAAGGACTCTTCTCCGCTGACCGAGGCAGAGGTCAGAGGTCTTGATCTCTATTGCCGAAGACGGGGAATCGAGTTAGTGCCCAATCAGAATTCTCTTGGCCATATGGAGCGATGGCTTGCCCATCCTGCCTATAAACAGTATGCCGAATGCCCCGAGGGCTTTACCGATTCCTGGGGCATTTTTCGTCCCGTCTCTACAACCCTTGACCCTTCCAGCCGGGAAAGCTTCCTCTTTTTAGAAGGGCTTTACGATCAGCTTCTACCTCTTTTTTCCTCTAAGCTCTGTAATGCAGGGGGGGATGAACCCTTGGAGTTCGGAATGGGGCGTTCCCGAAAGCTTTGTGAACGTGAGGGGCGTGATAATGTGTATGCGGCTTTCCTCGAGCGACTGAATAGTCTCGCTGCTGAGCGGGGAAAACGGCTCATGGTATGGGCCGATATCTTGCAAAAGTATCCTCACTTACTCAAGGATCTTCCTGAAGATATCATGTTCGTCGATTGGGGCTACCAGGGAGACCATCCCTTCGATCACGAGTGCCGGAACCTTGCCGAATCCGGGCACGATTTTATTGTCTGTTCCGGGACATCTGCCTGGAACTCCATCGGCGGCAGGTGGGGTAACTGTCGAGAAAATATCCGAAACGCTGCGGCTGCCGCTCTCAAATGGGGTGCCCTCGGGCTCATGATGAGTGAATGGGGGGACAACGGCCATATGCAGCAATATCCGATACCCATGCCGGGCTACTTCCTCGGCTCGGCGGCGGCGTGGAATCCCGAGGCTATCGATCTCCTCGACATGAGCGGTGCCCTTTCACTCTTGTTGTTCGGTCGGGAACATAACATTCTTGCAAAGGCCTTGATGCTGCTTGAAGAGGCGGGAAGCCCGAAAGGCCTGAAAATTCATAACGCCTCTCTCCCCGGCATTATGCTATTTGATCACTACCTTCCCCATTACCGCTCCATTTTTCCTCAATATGCCGGATATGATTTTTCTTTCGAGTATGAACAGCTTGAAAAAGCCGAGTCCCTCCTTGCCTCCGTTGATCCCGGAGAACCGCAAACCCTTTACGACGAAATACTCTTTACCGCTGCCCTGATGCGTTTTGCCTGCGATCTCGGGCGTTTGCGCCTGCAGGCTCCCCATTTCTCACTATCAGAGATCGATACGGCTGCAAGAGTGAGGCTTGCCGACCGCCTTGAAGAGCTCATCATCGAATATCGGCGTTTGTGGTTGCTGCGCAATCGCCCCGGCGGTTTGGAAGAAAGCGCCGGAATTCTGGAAGAACTGGTCCGGCTCCTAAGGCAATAGGGGTAAAAGACCAAGAACGGCATTGCCGATGCTGGTATTCGCCATTGTTGCCTTTGTTTGCCGGAAAAAATCAAGGTAATTTCTTTACAGCAGCAAAAAGCTCGTTTACAAAGGTGCTTCGATCTATCCCAAAACAAACCCGCATATTTGGGGTCTTACTGTATAGCTTGTCATAATCAACGATTGTTGCCCCTCGGGAATATGGTGAATTAGAGGTGTCTATGGTTACAAAGAGTTCTCTACTTGTAAAAATATCAGGACGCAGCAGGTAAGCGATTGTCGTTACGTCGTGCAATCGTATTTTGGGACCCTCATCTTCACAGAGAAAATCTTTTCCGGCAGTCTTGGCATAAAAATCTATGAGTTCCTTGAGGACTACTCCCGTACGATTTCCGATCCGGGAGAAATCCTCCACCTCCTGTGTTGTTACTGTCGCTTTATGTGTAACATCTAAACCGCACATGACGAGAGGAATACCGGAATTTGCCACGATTTGGGCCGCCTCAGGGTCGACATAAATATTGAACTCTGCTTTTGGGCTCCAGTTCCCTCCGAAACAGGAGCCTCCCATAAACACTATCTGTTCTATTTTGTGCTTGAGCTCCGGGCGGGCAAGGATGAATGTTGCAATATTGCTCTGGGGGCCTGTAGCAACTATTGTCACCTTTTGCTCCGATGCTTTGAGAATATCCGTATATACATCAATGAAGTTCCGATCGAGGGGCCGATAAGGAGAAGATTCTATCAATGGTCCGTCAAGCCCGCTTTTCCCATGGACATTTTCTGCGATCTCCAATGGACGAACCAGAGGCCCTTTTTGCCCTGCAACCACAGGAATATTGGCCTTCATGAGGTAGAGAAGATCTAAGGCATTCACGGTTGTTTTTTCGAGAATTTGGTTACCGCCAACCGTAGATATGCAGGAAACTCTAAGTTTTTCGCTATTTCCTATGGCCAACATCATTGCTATGGCATCGTCATGGCCTGGATCACAATCAAGAATGATCTCTTTCATTTCAGGCTCCTTTTGTAGCTATCTCGAAACTCTGCCAGAGTCAGCGGGCAATCATCCATCTGCAGATCTTGACTGACCAAAACAGGAACTGGTGATTCCACAAAACTTTTCCTGATCAGTTCCGACTGACTAAAAACCTCTTTGGTTGTGCCGTCTATCAAGATTTCACCGTTACAAAAGACGACAACTCGTGAAAAATTGCGGGCCACAAAATTCATGTCATGACTGATTGTGATGAATTTTTTCCCCTGCATTCCCAGCTCTCTTATAACAGTTTCAAAATGTTCAATCTCTTTCCAATCCTGACCAGCAGTGGGTTCATCCAGCAAGATCAACTCGGGATCTGTGGTAAGGATTGAGGCTAAAGTAATAAGTTTTTGCCGACTGTAGGCCATCTCTAATGGATGATGATCAAGAAACTCTTGTAGCCCGATAAATTCCGCAATCTCTTCGACTCGCTTTTTCTTCTCTGCTTCTGTATGAACTTTTTTTCTCAACCCAAATTCGATTTCTTTATATACCGTTTCATGAAATAACTGGTCTTTCGGATTCTGAAATACATAGCCGATACGTTTTGCCCAGCTGCTGAGAGGCTGTGATTCCACCGGTATACCGTCAATTGTGATACTTCCGCTATTAACTTGATGGGTATTATTGAGCAGTCTCATGAAGGTCGTTTTTCCCGCCCCATTCTGGCCGATTATTGCGGTCTGCTCTTTCCCTAATGATATCGAAATATTTTTGATGACCGGATGTTCTCCATCATAAGAAAATGTTGCGTTTTCAACTATGATATTCATACACTTATCCCGCAATCCCTTGTTTTAGGTCGTGATAGGTTAGGCACCCTTTTGCGTTCTTTATTCCATTTTCGTAGAGGATTTTTGCTATCTCATAGCTGTCGTGTGTCTTGAGACCATATTCACGCATCGATGGGTCCGACAAAACATCTCGTGGTGTTCCATATGCTTTGAGTTCTCCCTTGCTCAGTAAGAGAATTTTATCGGCATAGGTACAAACCCGCTCAATGTCATGGTCGACACAGATGATCGTCATCCCTCTGCTACGAAGCCGTTCAATGACCTTGAAAATTTCTTGGGACCCCAAAGGGTCAAGTTGCGAGGTACAATCGTCAAGCATGATAATATTCGGTTTCATAACAATGACCGAAGCGATGGCTATTCGCTGCAGTTGACCACCGGAGAGAGCGAGAGGAGATCGATCGAGAAGGTGAGTGATACCAACAAGCTCGGCAGTTTCTTCAACCTGCTTTTCTATGACAGACGGCTTGATGTTGAGATTACACAAACCAAAAGCGATTTCATGTCGAACTGTTTCCGTGGTGTAGGAAATTTGGTTGAAAGGGTTATCGAATACAAAACCAATACTTCTGGATAGTTCTGCGACTGTGTGTTCTTTTGTATCCAAGCCGGCAACCGTCACTCGTCCTTTCATCCGCGATTTATAGAAATGAGGAATGAGTCCGTTAAGAGCGGATAGGAGTGAAGTCTTTCCGCTTCCGTTTAAGCCGCATACGCTGATGAATTCTCCTTCATCGACGGAGAAACTTATTTCTTTCACCGCATCGATATGGGAATCTCTGCGATAGTGACGTATCTTCAGCCCTTCGACTTTAATCATCTGTTTCATCTTAACACTCCTATCTTGAAGAGCAGCCACAACACAAAAAGAAGTGCTCCGCTCATTATGAAACATAGCTGTAGTATCTTATCAACAGGTTTCTCAGCTAAGTCGTAAAGGCTTGAGACCGTTTTACTGACACCAAAAGATCTTACTTCCAAGGTCACGCTGCGAGACTGAATATCCGTGAGAGAAGAAAGTATCAGGGGCATAAGAAGGGGAAGAAAGGCCCTGATACGTGTTGGGAGGTTCCCCTCCATTGATATTCCACGGCTTTCTTGGGCAATTTTGATGGTGTCCATTTTGCTCCGCATATACGGTAAGACGTTCAACGTTGCCAAAAAAAGGTAGCTCACCGACGGTGAAACTCCCTTTTTTATAAGGTTCGGCATCAGCCTTTCTTGGCTTGTCGTTTTTACAAAAAGAAAGACAGAGGGCAGAATTAAACAAAGTTTACTAACAAGTTTATAGGTTACCATCAACCCTTCTTTTCCAAGCTTTGCGGTAATACCGAGAACTGAAAAAGAATATAGAATTGTTTCGTTTTTTGGGTTCAAAAATCCGTGAATAACTGACAAAAAAAGAAATATTGGAATAATAATTGCCGCTACAAGCCGAAATGTCTGCCGAAACGAATGTGCCAGCGCCGAGAAAACAATAATAACGGCCAGGACCACAAGTGTCGTATATATACTGGAACAGATAAAAGATAGTAGCAAAAGCCACAGTAATCCATATAGCTTTGTTATTGGATTGAGCTTGTGGACTGGTGTTGCTTTCCGTTCGTAAAATATGCTTTTCTCAGCCATGATTACTACTTAAAAGTCCTCTTCGGTGTGTTGTTTTTGATTCAGCATACTTGCCGGAATTTTCTTTAACACAATGGCAGATATGAAAACGGCAATACCCTTATCAAGTGATTCGACAATAATTGTGGATGAGACTACCGATTTTACAATGTTTTTAGTCGCTGCCATAAAGGTTGCGGTCAACACTGATGAACCGGTTGCGCCTGTGACACCCCCGAATACAACAATGGACACGAATGAAGAAACGATTGTAGAGACAATTACGATGGAGATCCAGGGAATAATGGCTAATTTTAATGATCGAAAGAAGCCTCTTTTTGCACAGTATCCGATAACCAATGCATTTACGACACTGACAATCATGAAGGGGAAATAGATCGGATTGATGAACAAACCCTGAAATAATGATGAAAAAACTGCAACTGCAACTGCGATTGCACCGCCTCCGATGGCTCCTGCTATGGTCGTACCGATCAGGTCTAGGTAGACAGGCAGTTTGAGCGTGCTGGCAATAAAGTTCCCCAGAAGATTAATCCCGACGGCTATTGGGATCAACACAAGTGATGAAGTTGTAAATTGATCTTTGATTTTTTTTAGCATAAAATCCTCCGTGTTGAAATGGTTAAGTGATTATAGGGCTGGTTTAATTATATGTCAAACTTAATTTAATAAAAGTTGACTAAATTAAGTTTAAAGGGTTTAATAGCGTATGGAGAAAAAAGCTACACTACAGGATGTCGCTCAGTTGGCTGGATGTTCCAAATCGACTGTTTCATTTGTCTTGAATGGAAGACCCGGAATTAGTGAGACAACTCGGAACAAGGTTCTTGCTGCCTGTTCAAAGCTTGGATATGGAAGGTTTGATATCCCCACTGGTGATGCAACAACGAGAATTTGCTGTATTGATGTTGTGCGAGATTCCTTCATTTCAGAACCTAAGCTTTTTGAGTTTAAGAGTTTTTATTTAAGAGGAATACAGAAACGATGTGGAGAACTCAACATCCTTCTTGAAACCATATCGTTGTACGATCTCGACAAAGAAAAGCTAAAGATGGCTTTGGCAGGCTTCACCGATGTATCGGGAATTATTGTCATGGGCTCCGATCTTCAATCAGAGGCAGACTTTGGTATCTTTGAAATCATTAACATACCAATTGTCTTTATCGATACTTTTTATCCCTCGTTGAAATACAGTTTCATCAATGTTGATAATCGATCGGGGATGGCACTTCTTCTCAGCTATCTTAAGCAACTTAGGCATCAGCAGGTCGGTCTGATTAGTATCAATACGATTAACTATAATATTCGGGATAGGGAAGAGGCCTTTATCGACACAATGAGGCATAGTGCGCTTTCATTTCAGGAAGAGTGGTTTTTCAAATTTAGCATGGCAAATGAAAATGATCTCTATTCCTACATCGAGAGGTTGAAAGAAGCTAATCGGCTTCCCTCAGCCTTTATTTGTACGACAGATCTGATTCCTATCCAGCTTTTTCCTATTTTTTCCAAATTAGCGATTCACGTTCCCCAGGATATTTCGGTGGTTAGCTATGGCGACCTCAGCCTGGGGCAGATAATACGGCCTCAGCTCACTTCAATTGATCCTCCTAAAAACCAGATAGGACGGGCGGCTGTTGAACTTATTGTAAATCAGCTGGATGTGTCCAATAGACCAGAGAATCTGGGATATCACCTCAATCCGGAACGTGTGCTTGTTTCCAATAATCTCATTGTTCGCGAAAGTGCGGCTGAATGGGAAAACTAAGCTATCCCTTTTGGTCAACACGTGTGCCGATGTAATCGATCTTTTGATTGTGAATTGAAAAGAGCTCTAAAGAAAACGATGATATTCTTATTCTGTAGACTTAAGCTTGATACGGAATCCTGAAAAGTTATCTACATTATATTCTACAGAGGACGGAGTCTCTTTGGGATAGCTTGGTTACATTGTTCTCTTCAATAAAAAGAGATACCTATTAGTGAATGCCGATTTGGCCAAGAGGTTATTTGGTTATAATCCCCTGGATACCTCCGGAGATGAGTGAGGCGATTTGAATAAAGATGAGGTAGTGGCCGACACGAGGCGGCAGGGCGATATATCGGGACTCCCAATACGGGTGAAATTTTTCTTTGTACTGACGCACTCCCTGGAAATTATAGAAAGCCTCTCCATGTTGATAGATTAGAGCTCCCAATTTATTCCATCCCGGAGCGAGGGCCCTGTTTTCGAGGCCGGAAAGGGGCGCCATGCCCAGATTAAAACGGGAAAAAAGCTGCTCCTTTCCCCATGCAAAAAGATTTAGAAAGAGATAATCCATGATATTATCCGAAACAGATGGTAGGTAGCGCATAAGATCCACGGAGAGCTCATGGCCCGTCCCGTCTCGCCAGATATTGGCAAAGGCCACAAGCTCATCGTTTTTGAAGACCAGGGCACAGGGAGTCTGCCTGAGATATGCTTCGTCAAAAAAGCCCATAGAGAATCCTTTCTCCTTGGCTTGTTTCGATTCGAGCCATGCATCGGAAACCTGCTTCAGCTGCTGCAGATGGTCGTTTACCTCCCCGGAGGGCAGCACCGTGAACCGGTACCCTTCGGAGCCAAGTTTGTTGAGGGTATACCGATATTTCTTGGCTTCTTTGCCCTCCAAAGAGAAGTTTTTCAGATCGACCAGTGCCTCTTCTCCGATCTTGAAAAAACTATACCCCATTTCGGCATAGGTGGAGAGGTTTGCGGTTCCCACCTCATAGAGCACCGGCCATCCCATATAGCGGTCACTGAGATCCTTCAACCGCCATAGGAGTTCCCGTCCCTCTTGCTTATCGCCAACAGGATCTCCCATGACCGTCCAGGTCCTTCCCGATATTCCATACATGAGAAAGCTCTTACCGCTGGGAGAGAACAGCAACTCTTTATCTCCCAATAGTGCCAGCATGCCACCTGTCCCCTCAACTTCGGCAAGGATCTGCCGTACCTGTTCCATCTCCTTCTTGCCGGGCAAGGCAATTGAGGGTTTGGGAGATCGAATAAGCATGACAATGCCGCCCCCCAAAAGGACCAGCATGATCCCCACCGTTGCCCGCAGAGAACGTGGGGCGTAACCGTGAAGACTCACCTGCCAGAATAAGTCACTGGAGTATTCCACGTGCTTATGGGAAAAGAAGCCGAGCCACACTACCGTGATAATGGTCATTGCTATGGCTACGATCCATTCGGTACTAAAGAATTGACTTGTCAGGGATGTCTCCCGGTAGAAATACTTGCGACAGGGCAACAGGAGCAGGAACATTACGAAGAGGGTGATTGCCTCTTCGTAATCGAGGGCCTTTGTCAGGGAAAAGAGTGAACCCAACAAGAGCATCACCAGGGAGAGATAGTAAGCGGCATTTTTCCGTTTCAGCAGCCCATACGCAAGTGGCAGGAGCATCGCTCCGGCACAGCTGGCGAAGAAGTGGGTCATTTCTATTACCGGCAGGGGAATGACCTCTATCAGCAGATTCATGCGCTGGTTAATCTCCGGTGTCACACCGGAAAAAAGAAGTACAATTCCCCCCGTGAAGACAAGAGCTGCAAAAATCGGAGGAATCAGTGTTGTTATTCCCCGAAAGAAAAAGCGTGGGACCCGTTCGAAGATTTCGGCCCTGGCTCTTATTTCATGGATGACCAGCATGATCAGCGCGACCAGAAAGGGAAGAAGATAGTAAAAGAGACGATAGGCAAATACATAGGCCGCACTTTGCTGCGGGCCGATGAGAGGCGAAAGATAGAGTATCAGAACCGAATCGAGAACACCGAGACCGCCGGGGACATTGGAGATGATGCCGAACACCTGAGCGGCCATAAAGACTCCGGTGACCGTAAAAAACGATATTCCCTCTACCGAATGGGGCAAAAGCACATAAAAGACTCCGACTGCCAGGAGCCAGTCGGCGCTGCTGACTGCAAACTGCAGCAGGGCAAGCGGAAGCTTGGGCAGCGGGAACTGCAGCTTAGCTATTTTTATCGGACGGCCTGATACGACCAGGACAAGATAGGCGACCACCAAGAGAAACATGATCACCCCGACGATGCGGACACCCCATGGTGTCAAAGGAATCCAGCCAGGCAGCTGAACATTCCCCAGAGCGAATATTCCCGAACCGATGAGAAGAAATCCCAACCAAAAGGTGAGCGAACAAAGCGGGATAATTCTGCCTACATCGATAGGAAGCAACCCGTAGCGTGAATAGAGCCGAAACCGAAGAGAACCGGAAGAAAGCAGGGTCATTCCCACGTTATAGGAAATAGCGGTACTGATAAATGAGACCTGTGCCGTTTGGGAATATTTCAGCCTTTTGCCGATAACATGTAGTGATAGAACATCATAAAGGGTAAGTACGATATATCCGACCAGGGTCAGCAGTAGGGCCAAGAGTATTCGATCGAAGGAAATAGAGGCAATTTGTCGTTTGATTTCTTCGATATGGACCTGATGAAGTACCTTGCTTATTACTACCAGTGAAAAAAGGAAAAACAGAAGGGGAATAACGGAAAATATGAACTTACGGAGATTTTTCCCCGCGAAAATAGTTGTTATCTGCATGATATCTGTTTCTTGAGTATATGAATAAACCGGATGAATAGCAATCAAAGATCAGCTGTCTCTTTTTCGGCTTCTTGCATACATCGCCGCTGGCGGATACACTCTTCCCATCTTCTATGCGAGAGGCAGAAACATGATACCGGAAAAAGTGCGTTCAGTTCTTGATGCTCACCAGCTCACGGCCCTGGAATTTGAACCGGGCAGCACCCCGACTGCCCAAATGGCAGCCGACCGAATTGGTGTCTCAGTCGGGCAGATTGCGAAATCGATTCTTCTAAAAGGAAAAGATGACCGTTATTTTCTTGTGGTTTGCGCAGGAGATCGAAAAATCGCTTCCGGAAAAATGAAGCGTTTGACCGGGGTCAAGTGTTCCATGGCCACAGGGGATGATACCCTTCGAGTTACCGGTTATTCTCCCGGTGGTGTTACGCCTTTCGGCGTTGATGGGGTTGAGATTTTTCTTGATGAGAGCCTCCTTGCCTGGGACACGATCTATCCTGCAGCCGGCACCGATGCAACCGGTGTGCCTGTTACCTTCAAGGTCCTTCAGGAAATTACCGGTGCCGAGACGGTAGATGTTACGGCGTAGTAATTAGCTTCCTGATTACGTTTTTCCATCACCACGATTCATAACACTACTATCTGCCTAGGTCAAATCACCTATACCAATTCAGGCCTTTTGTCTGCTGAACAAATTCACCCTATCCCTTAGAATCAACTACAGATACATAATTTCAATATTGTGAAAAATTTGAGGAGGTTCTGCATGAACAGACGTACAAGTATTATGATTTCACTTGTATTGTGCCTTGTTGTTACCGGATCGCTTTTTGCCGGTGGTGAAAGCGAGAAAAAAGCCGAAAGCGGAAAAACAACCATTACCTGGTGGGCCCTTTCCGGCGGTGGCGGGGCCGATGATGTGCGTGAAACCTATCGCCGCGATCTTATATCAGAGTATGAAGCGGCACATCCGAACGTAGATATCGAACTGACCATGCTTGAAAACGAGGCCTTTAAACAAAAGGTCCAGGTTGCGATTCAGGCAGGCAATCCGCCAGACATCTTTCATTCCTGGGGTGGCGGCGTCATGGTTGAGTACGCTCAGGTAGGGGCCCTCAAGGACATAACGGATTTTGCAGAAAGAGAGCTTTCCTCATCAATTGGGTCCGGTGCTCTGGGTGTGTATGGCTACGACGGGAAATACTATGGATCGCCTTACGACATGGGGGCGGTAGGACTTTGGTATAACAAGGCCATCTTTGCCAAACTTGGGACCGATGTCCCGAAAACCTGGCCCGAATTACTCGACATCGTAAAGAAGGCAAAGGCTGCGGGATACATTCCCATCGCCCTCGGGGGCGGCGACCGCTGGCCTGCCCATTACTGGTGGGTCTATCTTGCCATGAGAATCGGTGGGCAGGAGGCCTTCAACGCCGCCTATGGCGGATCGGGTTCTTTTAAGGATGAAACCTTCGTGAAGGCGGGAGAGATGCTTCTCGATCTTGCCGCTTTGGAACCTTTTCAGACCGGTTTCCTCGGTTCGACCTATGATGATGAGAGCGCCCTTATGGGAAACGGAAAGGCCGCCATGGAACTCATGGGCCAGTGGGCCCCGGCTGTCCAATCTGCCAATTCCGAGAGCGGAAAGGGAATCGGCGATGACCTCGGCTGGTTTTCGTTTCCTGCGGTCCCCGGCGGTGTCGGCAAAAATAGCGACGTCATGGGAGGTGGCAACGGTTATGTGATCGGTGCAAAGGCTCCCGAAGAGACCCTTGACTTCCTGAAATTCTTTCTTTCCAAAAAGAATAACATGGAATTGCATAAGATAGAAGGCATTATTCCCGTGGTGAAAGGGGCCGAAGAGGTTCTTGCATCGAATCCAAATGCAGTGAAAATTGCCCAGGCGGTTGCCGGTGCAGACTATTATCAGCTGTACTATGATCAGTTTCTGCCTCCATCTGTAGGGGAGACAATCAAGGATGCGGTTATGGCCCTACTTGCGGGAAAGGCAAGCCCGGAAGAAGCTGCGACCATGATCGACGACTCCTGGCAGGCCGAGAAATAGCCATGCTGTGAAAAAGAGGGCCTCCTTCGAGAGGTCCTCTTGCCCACAAGGAAATACAATCACCATGATGTCTTTAAACAACAAAACGATATACTCGGTGAAAAAAGCCGGCCTTGTTTTCCTGCTCATCACTCCTGCCTTTCTGCTTTTTTTGCTTTTTGTCGTCGTACCTGTCATACAGGCCGGTCATTACTCCGTGTATAGATGGAAGGGACTCGGCCCTCTGGAGCAGTTCGTCGGATTGGGGAACTTTTTTCGAATGTTCGGCGAGGATATATTCCTGACCGCTCTTTGGAACAATCTGAAAGTGGTAATCCTGTCCCTGCTTTTGCAGCTCCCGGTCGCCTTCTTTTTTGCACTCTTGATCGGCAGAAAGCGATTCCCCGGTTCCATGCTTTTTCGTGGTATCTATTTTTTTCCCTATATTTTGGCAGAAATCGCAATCGGTATCATCTGGAAATTTATCTATAATCCGGAATTCGGACTTCCGACCATGATCGCCTCCTTTGTAAGCGGTGGAGAGACGAAGATTGCCCTGCTTGGAAGTACCGAACACGCCTTTACCGCGATTTTTATCGTCATTTTCTGGAAATATATCGGTTTCCACATGATTCTCTACATAGCAGGTCTTCAGAATGTTCCCGATGAGTTGGAGGAGGCTGCGATTATCGATGGGGCATCGAAATTACAGGTTGTTTTTCATGTCATCATTCCCTGCATGCGCAATACCATAGTCATATCCGTTTTCCTCTCCGTTGTCGGCGCCTTCAATATCTTTGATGTTGTCTGGGCCATGGGACAGGGCGGGCCGGTTCATTCGACCGAAACCTTGGTGACCTACCTGTATAACTTCGGATTCAAACGTTTTGCCTTTGGATACGGAAGCGCCGTGGCAATTGTTATCTTCCTGATTTGCCTGGTGTTTAATCTCTTTTATCAAAAATATATCGTTGGAGAGTCGAAGTAATGGCGAAAAACTTATCCATACAAGTATCACATCATCGACTGTCCGGGAGAAAACGGTCCTCGCTGAAATTCCTGCTTGGGCTTTTCATCGCCGTAGCCATGTTTTTTCCCATGTATGCCGTCATCATCTGTAGCGTTAAAACAAACGGACAGGTGCTATCCGATCCCTTCGGCATACCGCAGCCCTTTGATCTTACGGCCTTCGGTCTTGTACTTGGAAAGTCGGGAGAGTTTTGGGGCTTTCTGTACAATTCGGTTGTCATAGCTGTTTCGACAATCATTATTGTCGATCTTTTCTCTATGGCTGCCGGTATTGCACTTTCGCGGATACCCTTTAAGGGACGGCCCTTGATCTATAATTTTTTCATCATGGGAATGTTGTTTCCCATAACGGTTGCTGTCCTGCCGCTCTACCTTCAGCTACGGGATTTGGGATTGCTCGGAACGCAAGGGGGTGTGATATTGGCCGAAGCGGCCTTCGGGCTACCCATGGCCATCTTTTTATTTACCGGCTTTTTCAAGGATGTTCCCCGGGAATTACAAGATGCCTGCCAGATAGACGGCGGCGGCATACTCACCTTCTTCTTTAAAATCGTTATTCCGATATCCAAGCCTGTTGTCGCCACCGTTTCGATCATCACCTTTATCCAGAGTTGGAACCAATTTCTTTTTCCTCTGCTTGTTCTGGACAATTCGAGTAAGTTCACGATTCCCCTGGGAATCATGCAGTTTCAGGGACAGTTTACCACCGGGTGGAACCAGGTTATGGCGTTTATCACCATTTCGATTATCCCGATGGCTGCCTTCTATTTTTCGGCCCAGCGCTATATTGTTGCCGGCCTGACCGCCGGAGCCGTAAAGGGTTAGCATTTTTTAGGAGTACTACCTTGCAAGACTATCATGATAAGGCTTTGACATTATGTAACAAAATGACGATCCATGAAAAGCTGGCCCAGATGTATTCGGTTTGGTTCAACATCAGGCCGGACGGCAGCCTCTGGCTAAAGGACCATACGGGTATGGCCGTGACCGAATCACCGGTCCGCTTTGAAGAACTGCTGAAAGAGGGAGTAGGGGAAATAACCCGGCCTCTGGGAAGCCAGCCGATTGATGCCCGTACCGCCGTGAAGGCGCTCAATTCGATACAGGAGTTTCTCGTTAAAGGGACACGACTCGGTATTCCGGCACTTGCACACGAGGAGTGCCTGGCCGGACTCATGGCAAAGGGGTCGACCTTTTTTCCGTCGGGCATCAGCCTTGGGGCCCTGTGGAATGAAGGACTGGTGGAAAAAATCGCAAAGGCCATTGGCGATGAACTCTACTCGGTAGGCAGCAGGCAGGGCTTAGCTCCGGTGCTCGATGTCAGCAGGGATGCCCGTTGGGGACGGACCGAGGAATCCATGGGGGAAGATCCCTATCTTGTCGGTTCCCTTGCTGCCGCCTATGTTCGGGGCTTCCAAGGGAAAGACGGGAGACTGCTTGCAACATTGAAGCATTATGTTGGCCACTCCTTTTCCGAGGGGGCGAGGAATCATGCCCCGGTGCGAATGGGTCAGGACGAGTTGAATGATGTTATGCTGCTTCCCTTTGAGATGGCGGTAAAGCTGGCGCATGCGGCCTCCGTTATGCCGGCATATCATGATATCGACGGCATTCCCATGCACGCCTCTCTCACCTATCTGCGGGAGGTCCTCCGCGAAAAGTGGGGCTTCGACGGCATTATCGTTTCTGATTATTCGGGAATTGGGCAGCTTTATCACGATCACCGGGTCGCCGAGGATCTTGCCTCCGCCGCTTGTCTCGCAATAGAAGCCGGGGTTGATGTCGAATTACCCGGGCACGAATGTTATAAAAGCGGGGCCCTTGCTGCGATCGAACGGGGGGATCTCCCCGTTTCCCTTGTCGACGGGTGTGTGACGAGGGTCCTTGAGCAAAAGTTTAGAGTCGGCCTCTTTGAACACCCCTATGCCGATGTCGATGCAATCTCCCTGCGAAGTGATGAGCATCTTGAGCTTGCCTACGAGGCTGCGGTGAAATCGATGGTCCTTCTCAAGAATGAAGGAATACTTCCCCTTGATCAAGGGAAGAAGATCGCCTTGATCGGTCCCCTTGCCGATGATCCGCTCTGTTTTTTCGGCGGCTACTCCTTTCCCGTACACCATATTTTGAGTTCCCTGGATGAGCGGGATGAAGGAGTCAGGACCCTGAAGGAGATTTTTGAATTGGTTCCGGGATCACTCTTTTCTTATGCAAAGGGCTGCGACATTCTTTCTCAGCGACCGAAGGATGCTCCGGTTTTTCCCGGTGATGCGCATCTCGATGGTAGTGTCCAACACTCCTATGTCAGCCATGACAGATCAGGTTTCCCCTCGGCTTTAGCGGCTGCTCGGTCCGCCGATGTCGTTGTCCTTGCCCTCGGCGATCTTGCCGGGCTCTTTCTTGCAGGAACCGTCGGTGAAGGGTCTGATGCCAGTTCTCTTGTTTTGCCCGGGGTTCAGCAGGAACTTCTTGAGGAGCTGCTCGGCCTTGGAAAACCGGTGGTACTCGTTTTGCTGAGCGGACGCCCCTATAGCCTGGACCTTGCCTCCGAGCGATGCAGCGCCATCCTTCAGGCGTGGCTTCCCGGGCAGAAGGGGGCGCAGGCAGTCGTAGATATCCTGTACGGCAGGCAGAATCCGTCCGGAAAACTCCCTGTCTCCATTCCTAAAGCAGCAGGGGCCATGCCTTTCTTCTACAATCATACAATAAAGTCGGCAGGTACCCCCATTCAGCTCGATTTCGGGGCCACCTATCCCTTCGGCCACGGACTGAATTACACCAGCTTTTCTTTCGATGATTTCCGGCTTGACGATACAAGGGTGGCCATAGAGGGAGAGATTACCGGAAGCTTTATCCTGCGAAACAGCGGTGAACGGGAGGGGGAAGAGGTCGTTCAGATATATGTCCGCGATTTGTATGCATCACGAGTACGCCCCGTAGAGGAGCTTAAAGGCTTTAAACGGGTATACCTCGCAAAAGGTGAGTCGACGCTTGTTCGCTTTGCCGTTCCTGTCGATATGCTGAACTTTACCAAGGGGAATTTCGCCAGGGTTGTCGAGGCGGGGGCCTTTGAAATCTCCATTGGAAGATCTTCCAGGGATATTCTCTTTACCGATATCGTTCAGGTGACAGGAGAGGAGCGGATCCTCCCTGAGCAGTGGAATATGCAATCGTCGATTACGCTATCCCCTTGCGCCTTTTAGCTGTTTGTCCGACTATTGTGGGGTGATTGTACGCCGAAGGTCGAAGAGAAACGTGGATAAAAATATCGGTGTTTTTACCGCTGAACTGAATGATGCCTACCAGGCGGCCGTTTGGAAGGGTATTGTTTCCCAGGCACAGGCCCTGGAACTGGGTCTGGTCTGTTTCCTCGGTTCCAGAGTCAAGTCGCCCATTGCAACGGAGCAATGCTCGAACATCGCATATTCCCTTGCGGATAAGGAAAATATCGATGGCTTAATCATCATTTCATCGGCGATTTCCACCTACCTCGATTTTCAGGCGGTTACGGAGCTTTTCCGCATACGCAGCGACCTCCCGCAGGTTTCCGTGGGCCTGGGAATACCCGGGATTCCAAGCATCATCGTAGACGGCAGGATCGGTATGGTCTCCGTTATTCGACATCTGGTGGAGGTTCACGCCCGGCGCTCCTTTGCGCTTATCTCGGGACCTTCCGGTCATCTTGAAGCCGATGCACGTAAGAAAGCGTTTTTCGATACCCTGGCCGATTATACTATCCCTTTCGATCGGCGGCTCATGATCGAGGGGAGCTTTGAGCAGCGGTCGGGAAGCGAGGGGGTGAGAGCTCTTCTGGCCGAAGGTATACCCTTTGATGCGCTGGTTTGTTTGAATGACAAAATGGCCTTGGGAGCATTGGACGAGTTGTCGCATCATGGCATTTCCGTTCCCGATGATGTGGCCCTTGTTGGATTCGACGGTATCGAGGAGACCCTTTTTTGCCAGCCCCCGCTGACGACGGTCCGTCAGCCGCTCTTTGAACTTGGTGCGGCTGCGGTAGAAGAGGTATGTGCACTCATCCATGGAGGCAAGGGACAGAATCGCTATCTCAACAGTAGTGTTAGGATCGGCGAATCCTGCGGCTGCCGCCATAGCTGGATTCCCGATGCCTCGAAGTTGGACTCCTGGGTGAAAGGCCTGGACGACTTTGAACGTGATACCATGGCCCGGCTGCGTGCCTTCATCTTCGAAGAGAATGAATCGGGGTTTCTCGAGTTTCTGGAAAGGGGGATGATGCCGGATACCTACAATGGAGAGGGCTTGCGACGCTTTCATACCCTTTTATATGCCATCCAGCAGGAGCTGTTGTCCTGCGGCGAATCCGGCGAGAGAGGCTCCCTGTCCCGGCGTCTGCGGCTTATATCGACAGGGCTGGGCCGCTTGACGGAGCTAACCACGAGAATACTCTCTTCCAGGCGGCTTAAGGCGATGGAACGTAATTTCCTTGCACGCTCGATCGGTGCCGCCCTCGCCGAGGCCTTTGAGATGGAAAGTATCGTCAAAACCCTCTCAAAGGGCTTGGTGAGCCTTGGTTTCTCAGAGGCCTACCTTGTCATTTTTCTCGATTCCCGAGATGGTAAGGAGCTTTCAAGGGTCTTTCCCCTGCCTTTGGCCGAAGGAGACGATCCTATGGCGAAGGGGTATGTTTTCAAAACCACCTCACTCCTTCCCGATCAAATCGATTTCGGCTGGAAGCGAAAACAGTGGGTGCTAAAACCCCTTGTCTACCAGCATGAGCCCCTGGGCTATATTCTTCTACCGGTGGCAGTGGATGATCCTGCTCTCTACGATCTCCTGAGTAAACAGATATCCAGTACAGTAAAGGGTGCCAGGCTCCTTGAGCAGGTACGATCTCATGAGAAGAGCCTGGAAGAAGAGGTTTCGCGGCGAACTGCGGAATTGACCAAGACCAATGAGTGTTTGCAAACCGAGGTTGACAGGCGCATCAGACTTGAGCAGGAAGTGATCGACATCTCAAACAATACCATGAATCGCATAGGCCAGGATCTTCATGACGACCTGTGTCAGCACCTTGCCGGGATCTCTATGATCACGGAAGTGCTGAAAAATTCACTGGAGCCCGGCAGCCATCCCTACGAGGTATGCACCCAGATAAACGACTTGATCATTAACTCTGTCGATCGGGCGAAGGGGATAGCACGGGGGCTTGTTCCTGTGGGCTTGAAGGAGAACGGATTCATTGCCGCCGTCGATACCTTGCTTGAGGCCTTGAGGAAGGGCAATACGATTGATATGCGTCTCGAGCGCTCCCCTGATTTTTTCCTGAAAAACGACGATCGGGCCCTCCAGCTTTATAGAATTGTGCAGGAAGCTTTATCAAATTCGATAAAGCATGCAAACTGTTCGCATATTATGGTAAAACTGCATACGCAGCAAAAAGGAAACGGACGACTGATTGAGATCATAGATGACGGTACAGGCTTCTCCGATAAAGACGAAGGTAATGGAATGGGATTGAAGATTATGCGATATCGTGCCGAGAAGGCTCAGGTACACCTGCTGGTCGAAAAAATGGAACGGGGAACAAAGGTCTCCTGCCTGATACCGCAGGAGTTATGCTATGAGAAATAACGTCAGATTTTTGGTTGTTGATGATCATCCGGTCTTTCGCCAGGGGCTTGTTGTCCTCCTTTCCAGCAATCCCCGTTATGAAATTTGTGGCCAGGCCGGGACAATCGAAGAGGCCCTCGATATCTGCCGGGAGAAGCTCCCGGATATCGCCCTCGTCGATATATCCCTTTCCCATCAGAATGGGCTTGATTTGGTTCGTCGTTTTAAGTCCTTAGACCCCGACATGCCGATTCTCATTATTTCGATGCATGATGAATTGGTGTATGCCGAACGGGCCCTGAAATCGGGAGCAAACGGGTATGTCATGAAACAAGAAGCCTCGGCCGTAATGCTCGACGCCGTGAAAACGGTCCTTGCGGGAAAGATTTATGTGTCGCCTGCCATGAACGAACGGCTGCTTGCAACTGTCTTTGGCCAGAGAGAGGAGCGGGACGGCCTGGTCAATCTGCTGAGTGACCGGGAATTCGAGGTTCTGGAATATATCGGCCAAGGCTATGGGGCTAGTGAGATATCACAAATTCTCAATCTGTCGGTAAAAACCGTAAACACCTATAGAGACCACATCAAAGAGAAGATGAATTTCGACACCGCAGCGGCGATACGCAGGTATGCCGTGAAATGGTGGCAGAGTCGCAGGCCATGACCGGGAAAAAGCTTTATGCACTCACCTTCGACGACGGTCCCGATACCGAAAAGAGTTCGAAGATCCTCGATCGCCTCGAAATCCATGGCGTTCCCGCCTCATTCTTTGTCGTCGGCAGTCGCATTAGCGACGAGAGTCGGCCGATCCTGCAGCGTGCCCGCTCGCTTTCGTGTGAGATCGAAAATCACGGTTGGAGTTACGACCCCATGGATGGTATGAGTAGAGAAGAGATCGTGCGTTCGGTTTCTGCATGCTCGGACGCAATTCAGAAAGCGGTCGGTGAAGAGCCTTGTTTTTTTCGTCCCCCGAATCTCGCTCTCTCGCCTACCATGCTTGACACCATTGCTTATCCCATGGTCGGTGGAATTGCGGCCATGGATTGGCAAGGGTGTCACACCACGGCCCGGCAGCGGGCGGACAAGATCCTTTCTCAGATCTGCGACGGTGCCATCCTTCTTTTGCACGATGTCCAGCCCGACCCGCATCCAACCCCCCAGGCCCTTGATCTGCTGCTTCCCGCCTTAGAGCGCCTCGGCTATCGCTGCGTGAGCCTTCGAACCCTTTTTTCTCTCAGGGGAGGCATCCCATCCCCGGGAGAAAGGAAATTGTGGGTGAACGTCCCGCCTCTATGTCTATCACATAAGCGGGCAGATCCTCCGGGCTGGAATGGGTGAAGGGCGAGGGCTTACGCGTTCCTGATCACCCTGTCGCAGACCCGTTCGGCCTCTTGCACAACCGTTTTTTCCTCGATACCGGTGAGCCTTCCCTCGGCATAGACAACCCTGCCGTTTACCATGGTGAGCCAGACCGGACCGGTGACAGCGACCCTTGCAAGGAGGTTCGCCGGATCGTGGATGGCCCCCGCAAGTTCGAGGCTCCGGGCATCGACAAGAAACAGATCCGCCCCTTTTCCCCCCTCGATGCTTCCGATATCGCCTCTTCCCATCATGGCGGCGCCTTCGACAGTGGCAATTTTCAGCATCTCGTATGCACTTACCGCGCCGCCCCGCTGCTTGCTGTGGTAGCTCTGCATTAGATAGGCCATGCGCAGGGAATCAAGCAGGTTCGATCCGTCGTTTGTTGCCGAACCATCGCAGCCGAGACTCACCCTCATTCCCGCTTTCTGCATCGCCTTCATATCGATGATGGGAAAGCCGCCTAGGGTAGCCGGAGCAGGGCAGTGGGACAGGCCCGTTCCGCTTTCCGCCATTACCCTATACTCCGCAGGCGCAAGCTCCCAGCCGTGGGCAAACCAGACGTCGGGCCCGAGAAAGCCGAGCTCCCCGCACCAGGCAAGGCTCCTTATTCCCCAGCGGTCGACCATCATCTCGTTTTCCCCCTCACCCAGATGGGTATGGAGAAAGACCCCCTTGTCCCGGGCAAGGCGCAGGGATTCGGTAAAGGTCTCCTTGCTGCAATTGATCGGCTGGCAGGGAGCGACGACGATTTGTCGCATGCTATAGGGGTTCGGATCGTGATAGGTATCGATAAGGCGCTGGCAATCTTCAATAAATTCATCGGTGGTTTCGATCATCTCTTCCGGAACATTGCTTCCCTTATTTTGAGGCAGGGTGTTGGCACCCCGTCCTGCATGAAAGCGGATACCGATCTGGGCGGCAGCCTCCATTTGCCGGTCTATCAGTTTTTTTCCTGCCGATCGAGGAAAGCAGTACTGGTGATCGAAAGCCGTGGTACAGCCGTGTTTTACCAGATCGGCCATGGCCGTAAGGGATGAGTAGTAGATAACATCGGCATCGACACGCTTGAAGGTCTGATAGATCTTCCCGATCCAGTCGGGAACGGTCATGTTGGGATAATCGATGGAGATGAGGTTTCTTACAAAGGTTTGGAAGAAGTGATGATGGGTGTTGACCAGCCCAGGGTAGAGAAATTTCCCCCTTGCGTCAATCCACTGTGCACCTTCCGCCTCCGGGGAGTTCTCCAGTTCCTTTCTGATGCGGATGATGCGACCTCCCTCTATCAGGATATCGCTGTCACGGTATATGGTATCCTTCTTATCGCAGCTTACGATTGCCAGGGCGTCTTTGATGAGCGTTTTCTTTTTCACGAAGCTTTCCTCCAATAGATCCTTTGACTTGCAGGCGGCAGGCAGACGAAAGGGGAGGAGTCTTGTTTGAGGCTATGCCAAAAGGGGGAAAGCTGTCAAGGTGTCGCCAAAACTGTTCGGTTTTTCCGCGACAATATCACAAAATGTATATTTTCCCACTAAAAAATGGAATGAAATTGCTGCATTGCCCATGCTATTTTTGTTCAAGCGGCAGAAAGGAGGATGAGATGGGGAGAGGAGTGCGACAGAACAGCATGTGGGAACATCTGTTTTTTCTCGGTCCGGCGACGCTTCTGTTTTTTATCATCGTTTTTGTTCCCTTTGTGACGGGTTTTATTCATTCATTTAGCGATTGGAACGGCATAACAAAAGAACTATCATTTATCGGCCTTGAAAATTACAAGAATATCTTTACACGGCAGTCTGATTTTCTGCACACCTTTTGGTTTACCTTACGCTTTGCCATTGTACAGGTTGTCCTGGTCATGGTTATCGGCGTGGCCCTGGCCGTAGTCCTTGTCATGCCTCTTAGATTTCGTGATGCACTGAGGGCCTCTTTTTATCTTCCCCAAACGATCGGGGGCCTAGTCCTCGGCTTTATCTGGCAGTTTATCTTCATCAATGGTTTCCCCGCTTTCGGGACCCTTTTCCATCTTGATTTTATGCAGCTTCCCTGGCTCGGGACCGAAGAGACCGCCTTTACCGCCTTGATCATTGTCAGTACCTGGCAAAATGTGGGGTATGTCATGGTCATCATGACCGCCGCTCTCATGGGCATTTCGCGGGATGTTCTGGAATCCGCCGAGATTGACGGTGCCGGTACCTTTCGTACCCTTTTCAGGATCAAACTTCCCATCTGCATGCCTTTCATCACGGTGGCGCTGTTCTGGAGTACCGCAAATGTTTTCAAGATGTTCGAGCTCAATCTATCCCTGACAAAGGGAGGGCCGTATGGTTCAACGGTATCCATGGCCCTGGGGATCTACAACGATGCCTTCGTCAAGAATCGCTACGGCCTGGCGTCCGCAGAATCCGTCATATTTTTCCTCATCATATTGATCATTACCTCGATTCAGTTGTTTTTGAGCAGAAAGAAAGAGGAGGCCTACTCATGAACGGCATAAACGGGAGGCAGACCATTTCGTCGACGATCCTTTATGTGATTATGTGTATAGCGGCCTTTCTTTTTCTTTTCCCGCTTCTGTTCGTCTTTCTCAACTCCCTAAAACCATTGCAGGATATTATTTCACATCCACTTTCCCTTCCAAAACAGTTTTTGTGGAGCAATTATACGAACGCATGGAAGATCGTAAATTTCCCTCTTCTGATCAGGAATACCTTTATCGTCACCCTTTTTTCCCTTTTGGGAATCATCCTTTTTGCCACGATGGTGGCCTGGTGGCATATCAGGCATCCATCTCGCTATTCGAAGATTTTGACGACGGCCATCATCATGTCGATCCTGATTCCCTTTGCATCCATCATGATTCCCCTTGTGCAGGTCCTCGGCCGTATTGGTATAAACAATACCCTCTTTGGGGCTGTGCTTACCTATTGGGGAATCGGACTGGCCTTTGCCTATTTCCTGATGAGGGGAGCTGTCATGGCTCTTCCCGCTGAACTTGAAGAGGCCGCAAAGATCGACGGATACGGGACCATCCCTATCTTCTTTACCATCGTCCTGCCGCTTTTGGCTCCCACGATGATGAGTGTCCTTGTGATGGATGGGTTCTGGATCTGGAATGATGTCATGGTGCCCCTGATCGTTATCAATAACCATGCCCTGAGTACGATCCAGCTTGGTATCAATAGATTATTCGGCATGTACAACAGTAGATGGGAGGTCGCATTACCCGCTTTGGTCTTGAGTATGATTCCCATCCTGGTGGTTTTCATTGCCGCTCAGAAGAGGATTATGGCGGGAATCCTTTCTGGTGCGGTGAAAGGATAGTGTTGGGAATGCTATTTCAAAGGAGGAATATATGAAAATAGCTAAGGGTCTATGCCTAGTATGCTTTGCAGCGGTGTCGCTTTTGCCGCTCATGGCCGGAGGTCAGGCCGATTCGGCGCAGGCTTCAGGTGGGAAGACGACGATCTTTCTCTCTCAGAGCAAAATCGAGATTGATCAGGCCCTTCGTGATGTAACTGCTCGCTACAGCGAGTTGCATCCGGATGTGGAATTTGTCATCGAGTCTTTGAGTGACAATTATACGACCAGCCTTCGTACCAAATTCGCCGGAGGCGAGGCCCCGGATATCTTTATGATATTGGGTGGTTCGGAACTCGACCTCTGGCAGTCGCGTCTTGAAGATCTCAGCGATCAGCCCTGGGTTTCCGACATGGTGCCGCTGGCAAAAGAGGGCATAAGTACCGCTGACGGTATGGTGTACGGCTTTCCCGTATCGGTAGAGGGCTACGGCTATGTCTACAACAAACGGCTCTTTGCCGAGGCTGGCATCACCTCGGTCCCGAAGACCTTCACCGAATTACAGCGTGCCGTTGAAAAACTGAAGCAGGCGGGAATACAGCCCCTTGCAGGTACCTATATGGATTGGTATCAGGCGGGAATGTTTCTGGTGAATATGGGAATTGCCAGGCAGCCCGATCCCCTTGCCTTCATACAGGGCCTGAACGATGGAAGCGAAACTTTTGTCGGAAACGAAATCTTCGAGGAGGTTGCCAATTTCATCCTCTACGATTTCTCTCAGTGCGAATCTCCCCTGAACACCGGCTTTAACCAGCAGACTGCCCTCCTGTACAGCGAATCTATCGCCATGACCCTTGGCGGAAACTGGCTTCAACCCTCCATTGATAGTGCAAACCCCGATATGCAGGTCGGTTTGATTCCGATGCCGATCAGCGACGATGTCGCAAGCAACGACAAGCTCTATGCCGGTGTTACGGGATACTGGGTCATTAATAAAGAGTCTCCGGCGAAAGAAGAGGCGAAGGCCTTTCTTACCTGGCTCGCAACGAGCGAAGAGGGACGGAAAGCGATGACGGACCAGCTCCTTTTTATCCCGGCCTTCACAAGCTTCGAAGCAAATCCCGACAAGGTTGGGGCCCTGAGTTCGGATCTCTCCCGCTATGCAAGCCAGGGGAAGGTCTACGGCATCTACAATTCCATGTACCCGGCCGGTGGGGCGGAATACTTCGGAAATGCGGTCCAGAAGCTTGTGGCGGGAAAGCTCGATGTCCCCGGCTTTCTCGAAGAGCTGCAAACACGCTGGGATCAGTTAAAGAGATAGGATAAAGAAATAGGAATAGAGGAATGACGGGAACAAGAGCAATCGAAACGATCCTTGGGCAGATGAGCCTTGATGAAAAACTTCGCTTATGCACCGGTGACGGGCTATGGCATACGGCGGCATTCCCGCATCTCGGGATTCCCGCTGTGCTGATGAGCGACGGGACCAGCGGAGTACGGCTGCAAAAAGAGTCTAAAGAGCCTGATGATGCCAATTTCGCCTATAATGCGATCAACAGCAGCTTCGACAGCGATGAGGCTCTGACCTGTACCTATGTCGCAACCTGCTTTCCCTCCGGATCGACGATCTCTTGTTCCTGGGATACCGGGCTTATACAGGAGGTGGGCCGGGCCATTGCCGAGGAGTGCAGGGCCCTGGGCATCCACCTTCTGCTGGGGCCCGGAATTAATATCCGCCGGCATCCCCTCACCGCGCGTAATTTCGAATACTATTCCGAGGACCCCTTTCTGACCGGCCGCATGGGTGCGGCCATGGTGAAGGGGCTTGAGGAAAGGGGGGTGGGTGCGGTCGTCAAACACTTTGCCTGCCATCACAGCGACAGTAACAGAACCAGGGTTGATGAAATCTGTGACCGTCGTACACTCCACGAGATATACCTTGCCGCCTTTGAGCATATTGTCACGACGGCCCACCCTGTCGGGGTGATGAGCTCTTACAACAAGATAAACGGGGTCTATGCCTCTGCAAACCATTGGCTTTTGACTGAGCTCCTGCGGGAGCGTTGGGGCTTCGACGGGTTCGTCATCAGCGACTGGGGAGGGGTGACGGATCCTGTGGCCGCTTCAAAGGCGGGGTTGGATCTGCAGATGCCGGAGTCCCTCGGCTCTAAAGCGTATCTGCGTGAGCGTATCCTTGCAGGCGAACTCGATGAGTTGCACATCGACAGGCGGGTGCGTAACATTCTTCGGATGGTATTTCGTCTTGAGGGTATGCGGCAGGAAGGCGGTCAGGTCGACGCCCGTATGCAGCATGATCTTGCCAGAAGGGCCGCCGCAGAGTCTATCGTGCTTTTGCGAAATGAGAACCATGTGCTGCCGCTTTCGGCCTCCTGCGGCACGATTGCCGTTATCGGTGAGCTTGCCCTCTCTCCCCTTTACCAGGGGACGGGCTGCGCGATCGTGAACAGCAGGCGGGTGGATAGCCCCCTCGACTGCATCAAGGAGCAAGCTCCGGCTGAGACAAAGGTACTCTTTAGCCGGGGGTACCTCGGCGCCGGAGCGGGCGACGGCGAGGGCGATGCATCCATGGTGGAGGAGGCGAGGGCCTGTGCCGCCTCCGCCGATATCGTCGTGTGCTTTCTCGGAAGCTTTTTACCTCCTGAATCCGATCATTACAATCGTGAGCATATGCGTGTTGAAGCGGGACATGAGCGAGTGCTGGAGGCCGTGCTTTCCACGGGCAAGCCGGTGGTCGCCGTCCTGCAATCAGGCGATGCGGTTGAGATGGCCTGGAGCGACCGGGTCGATGCACTGCTGATGACGGGATTCGGCGGTGAAGGTGTGGGAGATGCGCTTGCCAGGGTACTCTTCGGATCGGTCAATCCCAGCGGCAGGCTGCCGGTAACGATTCCCAAAAGTCTCCGGCAAACCCCCGCCTTTACCAGTTTTCCCGGTGACGGTTTCAACCTTGTCATCGGTGAAGGCATATTTACCGGTTACCGTTACTATGATTACCGGGGACTGGACCCCCTTTTTCCCTTCGGCTACGGTCTCTCCTACACCAGCTTTACCTATGCTGATGTGAAGCTCTCTTCCGAAACCATCAGGCTGCCTGGATCTCTTGAAGTAGCGGTGGAGGTGGAAAACAGCGGTGAGTTCTTCGGAAAAGAGGTTGTTCAACTCTATCTTTCGCAAGGCTCTCCATGCATACCCCGCCCGGTACGGGAATTGAAGGGCTTTGCAAAGCTCTCCCTTGCCCCGGGAGAGAAAAAACGTGCCTGCTTTACCCTGTGTGAACGTGATTTTTCCTATTTCGATGAAAGCCGAAATAGTTGGGTCATCGACAGCGATACCTTTCGTATCGAGATCGGTTCTTCAAGCCGGGATATCAAGGCCTCTGCCCCGGTCCGGATTATCGCCCCTCCGAAGCCCTCACGGATGCTGACTGCGGAAAGTGGCTTTTCCGAGATCCTCGAGAATGCGATAAGCCGGGATATGCTTTTCGATTTTCTCGTCGACCAGGGAATCATCACCAGATCCGATGTAACAGAAGCCCTCGAACATGCCTTACGCAAAAGTTTCTGGGGACTTTACTCGTATCTCGATATGAATACGGATGGCAGGGTCTCGCCCCCCATGGTCAGGGCCTTGACCGGGGCCATGAACCGCGCCATCGAAGCGGCCGCACAAGGCGTTGCTAATAGAGGCCGATAACGAATTTCTTGTGATCAAGATTGCTCACATGCTCGTGATTCTTACGGTATTGGAGTGGAGTAATGCCATACAGCTCTTTGAAGCTTTTGATAAATGCCCTGGTGTCGGGAAACCCCTGTTCCAAGGCAATATCGATGATCGGCATGTCTGTAGTGATAAGTTCGATGTAGGCGTAGTACATGCGAATGCTGGTGAGATAGTGTTTGAAGGTCGTTCCCATGTTGTTTTTGAATATACGTGAAAGATGCTCCCTGCTGATGCCCATATGCTGTGCAAGCAACTCAAGGGTGATGGGCTCCTGATA
This sequence comes from Sediminispirochaeta bajacaliforniensis DSM 16054, assembly GCF_000378205.1. Classification (NCBI taxonomy): domain Bacteria; kingdom Pseudomonadati; phylum Spirochaetota; class Spirochaetia; order Spirochaetales; family Spirochaetaceae; genus Sediminispirochaeta; species Sediminispirochaeta bajacaliforniensis. The sequence goes on from NZ_KB899417.1 coordinate 43,497, forward strand.
CTGTTTGTCGATAAATCTGATGATCCTTTCACACTGCTGCAGATTACGTTGCGATAGAACATTGCAGTGGGGATAGCTGCTATCGCTGTAGTAGTTTATCAGTAAAAAAATAATCCGGTACACAATGCTGTTGAGCATGAGCTGATAATTGGGAATTTCCTCTCTGCGGACGAATATGGCATACATTTCATCCATGGCCTCTTTCAGCTCGCGATACGTTTCTTTCGTTCCCCGATCCAGAGAGAAGGTGAGGAAATCTATGTTTTCACACGCCTTCTTGAGGAATTCATGAGGGAAAATGATGGAAAGGGCATCGCTGCGCTGGGGCTCACTGGTCTCGCAGGCATGCACATTCCCCGAGTTGATAAGCAAAATGTCACCGGGCTTCACCGTGAAAAGACGATTGTTGATCCTGTATCGGTAGGAGCCCTTGAGGACCATGGTGATTTCCAAGCTGAGATGCCAGTGATCGTACACGTGATACACTTGATTTTCCGAGAGAAGATATACCCAAGCTAAAAGCGCTTTCGGGGTCTTGATTATCTCATGCTCTGTAGCCATATAGCATGCACCCCTCTTTACTATAGCAAAGAAGCGTTGTTGTAACAAGTTCACGAGTTTGGGGGATTGGGGTAAATCAAGATGCCGGACTAAACAGAATCTGCATCGAAATGTAACCGTATATTTACATAAAATATAAAAAAGTAATAAATTTAATAATAAATATAATCTATAGTCTTAATATATTTTTGTTATACAAGCAATTATTTTATAACATAAAAAGTATAATAATAATTTGACAATAATATAAAACGGTCTGATAATACGAGACCTAAGGAGAGGTGACATGAAAAAACAGCTATTTTTACGTAAGGGCTACGTGTTGGTGCTGCTGCTTGCGGCATGTGCCCTTAATCTTTGGGCGCAAGGAGAGAAAGAAGAAGAGAAGGTGATTTGGGTTACCTCCGTTCAGGGCGGCCGGGAGCCTGAGGAAAATGTTCTATTTGAGAATGAGGTCAAGCGTCTGTCAGGGGTCGAGGTATCCATGATCAAACCGCCTTCCAGCGAGTACAGCACAAAGCTGACCGCGATGTTGGCAACGGGAGAGCCCCTTGATATTGTCTACATCGATTCTTCCCTGATGGTAAGCCTGAAAGACCAGGATCTCTTTGAACCACTTACCGATAGGATCGAAGCATCGAAAGTCTTGCATGATCCTTCGGTTATCGATCCGGCGGAATGGGAGCGCATCCGTGATAAGGACGGAGAAATCTACGGGGTATTTAATAAATTTGAGCAGGGAACCTTACCGATTATCCGCTACGATTGGCTTGAAAACCTGGGGCTGGAAGCGCCGACCACCTTGGATGAATACTACAGGGTACTAAAGGCGTTTACCTTTGGTGATCCCGACGGCAACGGAGAAGACGATACCTATGGCCTCGTCGTCGGTTATAGCCTTTACGACCTCTCGAGCCTCTTCGGTGCCTACGGCCTTGCCCGGGGGTTTGTAAAAGATGAGACGGGAAAACTTTACTCCCCGTATGCGACGGAAGCAGCAATTCCTGTTTATGAATTCCTGGCCAGATTATATCGAGAGGGAATCCTCGAACCGAATTTCATTACGAATAAATCTTCCAATTTTCGCGACATGTTCATGACCGGCAAAGCCGGTATGACCTTCTACTGGGCCGCATGGGTGGGCCTGTTTAATCAGACGATAAAGGCTGAACGGCCTGATTCTCCGTTCAAGGCCAGAGGCATTACCCCTCCCAAGGGGCCTGACGGAACCATCATGTGCCGTGCGGGAAACGACGGCCTTATGGCCATTCCACGGGTATCCAAACATAAAGATGCGGCATTCAAGGTGGTTGAGTTCTGGCATACTTACGATGGAAATATCCTCTCGACTTTGGGCATAAAAGACCATGACTACACCTTTGAGAACGGGACCTATGAGCTGACGGAGGTCGGCAAGGCCCATGCTATGGACCACGGAGCTCCGCAGCCGAAATCGCTTGCCTGGGTAAATCCTTTTGGCGAGTTGGAAGGATTTGAGGAGGCGGCCGAAATTGTCAGAACATATGGAAAGCCTCAGTACGTTACCGCATACGACAAGCAGTGGGAAGAGATCTCGCGGGCGGAAGCCGCTAAAATCATTCTGGGAAAGATTTCTCCTGAAGAGGGAATCGCAAACATGAATAAGCGCTTTGAACAAGAAGGCATATTCTAAATATCAAAATCTCACGTACCACCTTACTGTAACGCAGTGTGCTTGTTTTTTTGAGCACACTGCATTGCACTATAAAGGAGAGGATATGAAGAGGCGGAGTGCATTACAGCAGCAGTTCAATCGATATAGGGTACTTTACCTCATGATTCTTCCGACGTTGCTTTATTTTATTCTTTTTTCAATATTTCCGCTTGCCGACGGAATCAAGATGAGCTTTCAGGATTTTCGTTTCGTCGGAGCAAGCTCCTTCGTCGGCATAAAAAACTACCAGAAAATGTTTTCAACCCCGGGCTTTTGGAACGTCTTCGGTAATACGCTTATCCTCGGCTTAAGCAATGTTGTTCTAACGGCCTTTGTTCCCATGGTTATTGCCTTGTCTCTGAATGAGGTGGTGCATTTGCCGCTCAAACGGGGCTTTCAGTCTATTCTCTATTTGCCCCACATTCTTTCGTGGGTTGTGGTCGGAGGAATTTGGACCTTCATTCTTGCGCCCGGCGGATTGGTAAATAGCATCGGTGCGATCTTCGGAAAAGAATCGGTATACTTTTTGGCTATTAGTTCCTATGCCAGAGGGCTTTTTATCGGCATTAATCTTTGGAAGCAGGCCGGCTATGTCTGTATCCTCTACCTGGCGGCGATTGCCGGCATCAATCCCGCTGTTTATGAGGCCGCCCTGATAGACGGTGCCAACGGATTCCAGCGGGCCTGGTTCATTACGATTCCCGAACTGGTCAACACCTTGAAGGTCGTTCTGCTGCTGAACGTTATGGGGGCCTTACGGATCTTCGATCAGGTGTATGTCCTGCGAAATGAGGTTATAGCCGAAAAGGTAGATGTTCTTATGTACTATGTTTATATCCATGGTTTGGAGAAATTCAATATCGGATATGCATCCGCAGTCTCTATCTTTATCTTTTCAGCTACCTTTGTTATTACCCTGCTTGTGAGGAAGGTTTCGAAATACCATGTCTAACTACCATATGTTCCGATCAAGAAATATATTTCTTTTTTGCAATGTGCTGTTTCTCACGCTGCTCGCCATGACCATGATCGTTCCCTTTTTGAATGTTCTGGCGGTTTCATTTTCGACGGATCTCGAATCATATGAAAATACGGTTAAGCTGTTTCCCAAGACCCTGAGCCTCAGCGGATATGCGAACCTCTTTCGGCGTGTCGCCATCCTTACGCCCTTATTGAATAATGCCTTTGTAACGGTAATCGGTACCCTCTCCCATGTACTCCTATGCGCCATGGCCGGTTTTGTTCTGATCCGCAACACCTTTCCCGGCAAGGGCCTTGTGGTGCTTCTTGTCACGATTCCGATGATGATTCCCTTTCAAATGATCATCATTCCGGTCTATGTGACCATGAAAAAGATCGGTCTTATCGATACCCTTTGGTCTCTGATCCTCATTGATATTGTTTCGACCTTCAGTATCTTTCTGATGAAAAACTATTTCGAGGGAATCCCACGCTCCTTGGAGGAGTCCGCAATTATAGAGGGAGCAAACGAATGGATTGTTTTTTCCAAGGTATATCTGCCCCTGGCAAACCCGGGAATAGCAACGATAGCCATCTTTCAGTTCGTCAGCAGATGGAACCATTTCCTTCCTGCAGTTTTGTTCATCAACTCAACGAAAAAATATACGCTTCAGATAGCTCTGAAAAGCCTGGTTGTCTCTTCCGAGCTTACCAGTACGACGCAATCCGTTGCCAATAATGCAAGGATGGCCGGTATCGTTGTCTCTGTCATCCCTTTGCTCATTGTGTACATCTTTGCGCAGCGCTATTTTACAACGGGTATTATGGTCGGCTCGGTAAAGGAATAGATGATGAAGAAATATGAACAGGTTGAACACTATATTCTCGAGAAGATCGAAAGCGGTACGTTTCCGGTCGGAAGCAAGATTCCTTCCGAAGATGAGCTCATTGAACGGCTCCAAGTCAGTAGAAATCCTGTACGCCGTGCCCTTGAAAATCTGATGAAGGATGGGGTTGTCTATAAGATTCAGGGAAGCGGAAGTTTCGTCAAGGATGTTTCCATACCTCAGGCGATAGACCTTTATGCCATTCTCCCATCCGAAAGTTTCAATCTCGAGTCAGCTATCATCGAGGGTATGAGAAAGGCTCTTGACGATAATCACCATAAGCATGTCCATCTGATCCTTCAGCGTCCGGGAAAGAACACCATGGAACAGATCGACATTCTCAATCTCATCCCGAAGGATCGTAAGGGGGGGATTATTTTTCTACCCGCCGTTTCCGTCAATCGCGCCGCCAATCGTCTTCTTGCCGCGCATATCAGAAAATTCGAAAAGGCGCAATTTCCGGTTATTCAGGTGGACAACTACATTCCGGAGTATGAGGGCAACTACATCATCACAGATCATCGCAAAGCGTCCTGTCAGATGACGGAATATCTTTTATCCATGGGGCATAAGCATATTGCGGTCCTCTATCAGAATCAGCATAAGCCGTCGGTGAAACTTCGGCTGCAGGGAATCAAACAGGCGTATGAGCAGCAGGAGATAGCTCCGACCATGCTGCACCGCTTTGATCTTTCAGGAAAACCCATTACCAGGGAGTTCGTCGAAGAGCTGCTTGAGAGCGGCTGCAGTGCGGTTTTTGGACTTGAGTGCGGTTTTATCTACGATCTGTATCGACAGTGCCTCTCTATGGGACTGGAGATTCCCAAGGACCTTTCTCTCTGTTCATTCGACAACCATAGCTATCCCCCTTCAGAGCGGGATTTTTTTGCCGCCGTCATTCAGAAGCTCAATACCATCGGATACTATTCCGTGCAAATACTGCTTGATTTAATCAACAAGAAAACCCAGGGCAATATCGAATTGCTGATCAATGCACAGCTACATCAAGGACGAAGCATTGGAAAAATTACTTAGATATGCCGACTACCATTTCCATACTGCGTATTCGGATAACAGGGACCGTGCCACGATACGGCAGATGGTTGATGCTGGATTGGCCCGCGGCATTACGGCATTCGGGACAGGTGATCACAACCATAATCTCAGCCTCGAAAGCTGGACGCGCCAGCAGGCCGAAACGAGAAAGCTGAGAAGCCTGATTCCTGATGTCTCCATTGTAAATAATTGTGAGATCACCTTTCGAATCGGCCATGCCCTCGTTATTGAGCCCTCCCGTATCGAAGGTTCCGCACGAGAGGGGTTTTTCTATCTCCTATCCGGCCAGAAGCGACATCTCGTTATTGTAAACCATCCATATCTTCCTTCGGATAGGTTCAGGGGCACCTTTCTTCCCCGTGTGGCAGGTATCGAGGCCATAAACGGCTCTACACTCAGGAGCTTGTTACGGGAAGGGGTACTCGATGCCTGGATCGAAGATGAGTCACCTGATTCTCTTATCTCATACCCTCATGTCGCCTGCTATGCCGCGTATCTCGATCGGGGCTTTCCTGTGAGTGTTCTTGGAAACAGCGATGCCCATACCGTCGATGAGATCGGCCTTGGGGTTACCGGTTTCATCGACGAGAGCTGCAGCACGAGTATCCGCAATTGGAACACCTTTGCGGCGACGGATACCGGGATCGCACTCCATTGGCGTTTCGACAAAGAAGGGGGGAGGGTGGACTACAAGGCACTTTGCGACGGTGGACCGGTCCCTGTCCAGTGGTATCGGGGCTCCCAGCCTCTCGGTTTCTTTCCTGCTACCGGTTCCCTGACCCTTACTACGCCGGGACTATATTGGTTTGGATTTCACCGCTATACCCGCTTTGCGCTCTCCTCGCCCATTGCCGTTGGTGAGCCTCCCTCTCTTTCTGGAGAAGGAGGTTACCATCACCTGTGGGCCCTCTATTATAACTGTGTGAACGAGGAAAAGGTCTCCCACCCCACCTGGTTCTACGGTTCCGAAAAGACCCGGTTCACAAACCGTGAAGGTGCAGAGGTCTCTGTGACATTTACTTTTGTCGAACATGATGTGGTCATTGATAAATCCGGGCCATTATCCATTCTGGATGAGCTTTATCTTTGGCTTGATCGTAATGAGATTCATGAATATCGATTTCTCGATCTGCAATACCGACTTGAGCGGGAGACCTTATCGGTAAAGGCCCACCTGATACCCAGCCTCCTGATCGAAGATAGACAGGCCGCCCATTGGTACCAGGAAGCGAGCGATGCCATCCGCACGATGCGGGAGCAGGCAAGAAGCGCCGCAATCTATATAGATGTGCTTCCGCTCTTCCGGCTTGAAACAGCAGCGTCTGATTTGGTGGCTGAAGATCCTGTCTATCATGTAACCAGCCATATCGTGTCGGATGCAGGAACCGGCAGCCTTACTCAGAAATTCTTTGATGATATACAGGAATAACATGGACACCACGAAGCAAACTCACGTTCACATCGTTTTTAAATCGCATCTTGATATTGGATTTACCGATCTGGCTCGACAGGTCGTTGATCAATACCTCCATTCGTATATACCGGCGGCCCTCGAATTGATTGAGATGCTGGAAGATATTCCCGATGTCGATTTTTCCTGGACCACCGGATCCTGGTTGATCGAGCGCTTTTATGCATCTGCCACAGCTTCCTGGAAATCTCGACTTGAGAAGGCGATAGCCGCACATAAGATTCACTGGCATGCGCTTCCCTTTACCATGCATAGCGAACTTGCCACGGTGGATTTGTATAAGGAGGGGCTTGAAATCTCAAAAGAGTTGGACAGGCGTTTTGATAGGCACACCATTGCTGCGAAATGTACGGATGTACCCGGCCATACGAAGGCGATTGTTCCTTTACTCAAGGCGTATGGGATCGAATACCTGCATATCGGTATCAATGCGGCCTGCTCTCCCGCGGAGGTCCCGGAACTTTTTCGCTGGCACGCTGCCGGAAAGGAGATCATTGTCAATTACCAATCGGGGTACGGAAATATCACCGAATTTGATCCTGCGCATACAGTCTTGTATTTTTCACATCAGCACGACAATGAGCGGCCTCCTTCGATTGGGGATCTGAAAAAGTTGTATGAAACAATCCGTTTGCGATATCCCGATGCCCGTATCACCGCTTCGGATCTTTCAAGCTTTGCAGAAACGATTCTTCCCTTTGCCGGGGAGCTTCCCGTAGTAAAGGGCGAAATCGGTGATACCTGGATTCACGGCGCCGCTTCCGATCCCTTAAAAATGGCGAGGTACCGTGCCCTGGCACGTTCTATTCCACAAATAAGAGAAACGGGCGATCCTGGAGAACAGGATTTCTCAAGGACCCTGCTGCTTGTCCCTGAACATACCTGGGGTATGGACCAGAAGCGATTTCTTCCCGATTTCGTTTCCTGGAGCAAACCGGCGTTTCAAGCCGCCAGGAAGCGTGATCTCATACCGCAAGATACACTGCAAGAGGGTGTGCTAAGCTATACAAAGATTCCGCTTTCCTTTTATGACGAGCTCAAAGGCCGGCTGAGTTATCGCCTTTTCGAGCGCTCATGGAAGGAGCAGCGAGACTATCTTGAGCAGGCGGTGGCGGCCTTGCAAACCGATCGTGCCCGGGATATAGCCTTAAAGGCCCTGAGAGAAACGGAGCCGAAGTGGCCGGACAACAGGGGCTTCACCCATTCGGAGGAGAAAAGAAGTTTTTCTTCGGGGAAGTGGCAGATTGAGGTCGACGCTGCAACGGGGGCCCTGCTTCGCTGTTATCATGGCGGCTCACGGCTTGAGCTTGCATCCCCCGGGGAACCCTTTTGCCGATACCGATACCATGTCCACGATCACAGGGAGTTTTCCCGGTTCTTCTCCTCCTATCTTCTGCCCGACGAGAGCCATCATGAGTGGTCTCTGCCCGATTATACAAAGCCGGGCCTCTCCCGGGTCGTCGACCTACGATCTCTTCACTTCCTTCCTATTCGGGCCACCATATGGTATCGCGAGGGTGAAGAGTGGTTCACGCTTCATGTATGTACGCAGATGCCCGGGGAGGCGGTAGAGAAGTACGGGGCGCCGGCGGAGGTGGCTCTCTCTTATCAGTTTAGCCACAGAAAACCGACCTGCCTGGTGACGCTTCACTGGAGGAAGAAAGAGGCATCCAGAATTCCTGAATCCTCATGGCTTGAATTCCATCTGCCTATCTGCTTTCAGTCACTCAAACTCTCGAAAATGGGAATGCAGATCGACCCTGCCGAGGTCGTTCGGCAGGGAAATCGAGCTTTGCATGCCATAGACGACCACCTCGATATCACGCTGCGCGACAGGCAGGACCTCTTGCGGGTTTGCTCTCTCGATGCTCCGGTCGTTTCCCTCGGTCGGCCGAGAATCCTGGAATTCGATCGTATGCTTCCCGATCTCCGGCAGGGAATCTTTTTTAATCTGCACAATAATCTTTGGGGAACCAATTTCCCGATGTGGTATGATGATGATGCACTATTCCGTTTCTCCTTTTCGCTGACAGAGGAGCAGACATGAAAAAGACAAACCATACGATCTTTCCTCAGCTTATCGGGGAGCGTATTTCGGCATATGCAAGACGTGCGGCGGAGAAAATGTGGATATTGCTTGAAGAGCCGCAATTCTCGATTCAAATAGGGGCGGCCGAAAGTGAAAAACCGGCGACTCTTCGGTATCGTCCCCTGAGACAGGGAGAAATTTATGCCGAATGGGGCTGGGGCGGCTTGTGGGGATATCTTACACTTCCGAAGGCCCTTGACGAAGATGCCCGCTATCTTTTCCTTCGAATACAGGGAGAGTGTACCATATATCATCGGGGCGTTGCATACGCCGGTATCGATACGGCTCATCCCTATGCGCGGATCCCGGAAGATGCGAGCGAACTCTACATTTGGTGCGGAACCTATCAGACGGGGCTGTGGATGAGAGAGGGGGAAAATCAATTTCCCTCTCCGATCGGAAGATCGCTGGTGTACGGCGGAGTCTCTCTTGTCAAAAAAGATCCCCTGTACTGGGAACTTTACCACAGATTCTCGTTTCTGGACGATCAGGTAGCCACGCTTCTGGCTGAGTATGGAATCAGAAATAAAACGAACGAATACCATACAACGCTTCACCGCATACCGCCGGGCCTTAGAAGCGTGCTGCAAGCCGCTGCAAGGGCCCTTGATATCTATGATCGCTGCGGAGCATCCGAGGCCTTGGAAGCGCTTCGCTCCACGGCTGCCTTTTTTCAAAGCGACTTTTTTCCCGGTCGTATTGCCGCCGTGGGAAATTCGCATCTCGATTTGGTATGGCTCTGGCCAAGGTCGATCACACATAAAAAGAATATTCATACCGCAAGCACGCTGATCCGGCTTCTTGAGACCTACCCGAAGATGCGTTTCACCTTCAGTCAGCCCTATCTAATCGAGCAGCTAAAAAGAGAAAGCCCGGCACTCTATTGCCAGATGAGGCGCTTTATAGAGAATGGCAGGCTCGAGCTTACCGGTGGGATGTATGTGGAGTCGGATACCCTGCTGCCCTGCGGGGAGGCTCTTGCCCGTTCGTTTGTGCTCGGTCAACAATTCTTCCTTAAGGAGACAGGCGCTTACTCCACCATTCTTTGGCTTCCCGATGTGTTCGGATATAGCCAGTCGATTCCCCAGATTGCCGTCGCTGCAGGCTGCCGTTATTTTTACACAACAAAACTCTCCTGGTCTGCCCTTCATCGCTTCCCCTATACCAGCTTTATCTGGAGCTCCCCGGATGGATCACAACTGATAGCCCACCTATCACAGGTCGGCTATGAATCGCGGGCAAACTGTGGGGAACTTCTACAGTGCAGCTATACCAATCAACAGGCGGGAATCTGGGACACCTCCTTGCTTACCTATGGCTTTGGGGATGGTGGCGGAGGTGTTACCGAGGAGCAATGTGAACGGATTGCCCTTGCTGAATCCGCCCCCGGCATTCCTGTAACGTATCCTTCACGAGCCGATGATTTTTTCCGGGAGCTTTCTGCGCATGTGGATGATCTTCCCGTCTATAAAGGTGAACTCTATCTCGAATATCACCGTGGCTGTTATACCACTGCCCGCACGATGAAATCTGCATATCGGAGTGTGGAGAGGGGCTTGCAAACCCTTGAGGCCGCCGCCTGTGCGGCTGAGGGCCGTTATGATACCGCAGCTTTTTGGAAACGACTTGTTTTTATGCAGTTTCATGATGCGCTTCCGGGAAGCAGCATATCTGAGGTCTACAAAGAACTGATTCCTGAGCTCCTTTCGACGGCCGAGGAGCTTTCGCATGAGGCAGGAACCTTACTCGAAGGTGAGGGACAATTCCTATCCTGCTTCAATCCTCATGCCATCGATACGATCCATCCGATTTCCTTGTCGCAAGAAGAGCTTGGGAAAATTCAGAAAAGGGATGGGGGAGCTCCCTGGCAGCTGCTTTCTGACGGCTCTTCGGTCTCGCTGCTGCATTTGGAGGCTTTGGAGGGCAAGCGGATAATCCTCGATTCGAAACCTCTCGATTCCACATTGCCGGAGAACGCACTGCAGACCGATCCCTATTCGGTCGCGTTGGACCAGGTGCACGTGGAATTTTCCCGGGAAACCGGAATGCTTGCGGCTCTTGAAATAGAGGGTATACCGCTTCTGGTTCATGAAGGCTTTTTCTCGTTGCACGCAGACCGTCCAAGCGATTTTGAGGCATGGGAGGTCGACTATCATAGCTCCTGCGGACAGAGGGTCGACGCTTTTTGCTCCCTTACCGTAACTGAATCGGGGCCGCTGATGGTTCAGATTACATCCTCAATGGCGATCGGTGCGGAAAGCAGCATGGATCTTCATTACACACTGTACAAGAATCTGCCCTATCTGTTTATTTCCCTTGACATCGATTGGCGTGAGCGTTATTCCCTCCTTTCGTATATCATTCGAACCGGATATAAGGGGCAATGGGGACGATTCGGAACGCCTTTCGGCAGTATCGATCGCTCGGCCCAGAGCGGTCCGACGGAACACGAGGCCCATTGGGAGGACCCGGCAAGCCGCTGGGCGGCAATTACCGATGGCATGGGGCGAGGACTTGCCGTGATATCAGAATCTACCTATGGGTGGCGGATCAGCGATGGCGATCTTCGCCTTTCTCTGATTAGGTCTGTTCACTCTTTCGACGATAAGAATCCCGGCGTTCCGGCCGACTTTCCCGATATCGGCCGTCATACAATTCGTTTTGCCATCGGTACATATCGAGGCCGCTGTTCGAACGGCCGTCCGAACAGTGCGCAGGCCGCCGATCTTTTGTATACTCCTGCATTGATCTTTACCGGCGGCGGGATATCAAGCTTCCTGCACTGGGTCGACACTGGATCCCTAGTTGTAGGATGGATAAAAGAGTGTGAAGAGGCTAACGGGATCATCATACGGTGTCATGAATGTGCGGGCGTGGGAGGGGTCGCAAAACTTTCCTTTTCTTTGCCATACGGGCTTGCAGAGTTTGTCGACCTGCTCGAACGTCCACAGAACGAATTACCGATTGTCCGAAACCAGGTGTCGGTACCCTATAAGCCCTATCAACTGATTTCACTTCGTCTTTCTTACGGGATGTGAGAGTGGGCTCTGAAGCTACTTGTAAATACGATATATGGGTGATAAAATATCGATACATAGTGAATGAACGTTCACTCACTATGTACCAATCTTTATAATGAGGGAGTGGAGAAACAGAATGAGAAAGATAATCTCTTACATCCTGGCGGCTGTATTACTGCTGGCGTTTGCGGGGTGCGGCGGAGGTTCTACAGCGACTGCCAAAGATGGCACCTATACGCCGGGTACCTACACCGCGACTGCAAGTGGGATGGGCACGGTGACCGTCACAGCTACTGTTGATGCAAGCGGCATAACGGAGGTGGTTCTCGACCTCTCCGGCGAGACCGAGAGTATCGGGCAAGTTGCTGGTGATACACTGAAGCAGCAGATCCTTGATACCCAAAGCGAGGCAATAGATGGAGTGACCGGTGCCACCGTCACCTCTTCAGCCGTAAAGTCGGCTCTTGGAGATTGCCTTAAGCAGGCAAGGGGAGACACATCCATAGCTACGGCTAAGATGGCTCCGGGCAGCTATTCCGCCGAAGCCTATGGTTTCAACATAGGCTGGACAGACAAAGTGGCGGTTACCGTCAGCGACAATGCGATCCTTTCCATTGCCTATGGTGACGATTGCGGAGACACACCACCTATGCTGGATACCGTGGAAAAGAGGCTTTTCCCACGTATCATTGAGGCCCAGTCGGTGGGCGTTGATGCTGTTACCGGTGCTACTGCCACCAGCAGTGCTGTCAAAGCGGCGGTAAAAGCGTGCCTGATCCAGGCGTTGGCTGCCGGCGGCTCAGATGAAAGCGCCATCGCAAAATTTTCGGCTGTCCCTGAAAAGAACGGCGGCAACGAGACGCTCAACACACAGGTGCTTGTCATCGGAATGGGCGGATCAGGTACATATGTCGGCCTGCGTGCTGAAGAAGAAGGCGCGGATGTACTTACCATTGAAAAGCAGGGACACTACGGTGGCACCACCGCTTTGACCTCTGAAATCATGTCTATCAATCCTAATCGTATCAAAGCGGCGTACAACAACGGCAAAGACTTCTGTGATGAGGACGCCATGTATAAGGCCTGGCTTGCCTATGTGGATGGAGACGCCAAGGTGGACATGATCGATCTGTTCTTCGCCAATTCCGGAGATGCTCTCGACTGGCTCGCCCTGGATCACGACATCCTCTTCGACTTTGATCCAAAAGTCGGTTTTACGCCCGCAGACGTTTACAAGGTGAAGTTCCAGTGGTACCCCAACACAAACCCCGATGTCCCAGGCGTTTTTGGTGCAAATAAAGCTGAAATTGCCGCCGACTTTGACAAACTGGTTTCGGACTTCACCGCCCTGGGCGGGAAGTATATGCTGGAAACCGAAGCGTATGAGCTGATCTATGACGGAAATGGCAGGGTCACAGGTGCGAAAGCCAAAAACCTGATTGATGGTACCGTGTATACCATCAACGCTGATGCCGTGGTTCTCGCTACCGGTGGTTTTCTGGGCAGCAGTGAGATGACCCAAAAGTATCTCTCCGACAACTATTATCCCCTTAAGGGGGCATGGAATATGTACGGTAGCTATGGCAACGACGGTAAGATGATAGAACATGCCATAGAAAAGGGTGCAGCTACCTATAACATCGGTATGCCGCCTGAAGTGCATATGTCGGGGTCTGCTAAATTTATTCCTGCAAGCTACGGCTATGAAATACATGAAATCGAAGGTGCGATTGGCAGATTCTCCGGCGTGCAGCGCGTCTGGTCGGTTGCCGATTTGCCCATGTACCTGGGTATTTCCGGCAACAGTCTGGCAGTCGGAAAGGACGGCAAGCGTTTTACCGCGGAAACAGGCGTGGCCATGCTCGATCCGTGGATTGCGGGGCCGAACTATTACAGCATATGGAGTACCGACCAGATCAACGATATTAGGGATAATGGCTTTTCGTATGATATGGATGGCGTGGCGGCCGCGTTCTTAGGCTACCTGGGCGCTATTCCACAGGGAACACCTCTTCCTGAAGCCTACGATGTTTTGGATACTGCCATAAAGCTTGGATATGTATATAAGGCCGATACGATTGAGGAACTGGCCAAAAAGATCGGTGTTGATCCCGCCGCTCTGACCGCCACCGTGGGTACCTATAACGGCTATTGTACAGCGGGTAAAGATAAGGATTTCGGCAAAGCCCCCGACTATTTGGAAGCCATCGGCGACGGCCCCTATTATGCGGTCAAGATGGCCAGCTATAGCTACTGTACCTGCGCAGCCCTGGACGTGAATAGCGACCTGCAGGTGCTTGATACCAATGGGAAACCCATCGGCGGACTCTTTGCCGTTGGTGGCGACAGCATGGGAGTGCTTTTCAGCGACAGGAAGCCCTATGTTACATTTGGCGGTGCAAATAACGGCTGGGCGCTTACTTCGGCGTATATCTGCGGTAAGACGGTCGCAGACTATGTGGAAAGCAAGTAATATGAAATAAATCCTTAGGTACGGGAGATAACATCATGCTAATAATGCCCACGGATGATACAAAGACCCGCATTATGAAGAGTACTATCCTTCTTTTTAACGAGTTTGGCCCCATGGCACCTATGTCCAAAATCAGTGAAAGGGCGGGAGTCGCCGGGGGAACGCCATACAAGTATTTTAAAACCAAGGAAATGTTGCTTCTTGAGACCTATTACTATGCTCGTAACAGCGTAGAAAAAATAGGCCGGAACGATCCGCTGGCACAAACATCTGCCGAAGGCATTATCAAAGTCATTATCTTGGACATACTTCGCTGGTCCGCTCTTTATCCGGATGAGCACCAGTACGTGGAAAAGTACGAAGATTCGGTATGCTATAATTATTTCTCTGAGGAATTTGCGAAACTTTATGTGGGCGTAATCAGGGAACTGCATCTTTGGGATCGTATTAGAAATGATGTGCGAGAAGATATCCCCGAAGTAATTATCAGCAGGATTATCTCTGTTCATTGTAGCGTATTCAGCCGCTACATGAGCAATTTTACTATGGACTTGGATGCGCCCGAAACGAAAGCGTTGATGAACGCTTCAGCCGATTCCATTTGGAGCAGTATAAAAAAATAAACCGACGAATCGCCGTGCGCGCTAACCATTTACTCAATCAGAAGATATATAACCCTACTGATGAAAACGTTTTTCATCAGTAGGGTTTGTTTGTCTATTTTAAATATCCAAGATACTCTTTTTGCTGAGATATCACTTCATCAAGCAGCCTTTCGGTTTGAAGAATACTATTGTTGGTGGTATCGACCAGTAAGGCCTGTAGCGCAAGTTCTCTGGACTTTTGAATAGCAGCTTCGGCACAGACCCTGAGAACACCGATTCTGTTGCAAAGTAGTGAAGAAAAGCCCAGGGGCATGACATCATTTACATCGGTACCTTGTATCCCCTTGCCATCTACTGTGCCAGGAACTTCGACGATGGTATCCTCTGGAAGTGCTGATATATATCCTTTGTTGAGAATATTGACTGCAAGCTCTTCGTGACCGTCGTTGGTAAGTATCCCCTCGATAATAGGTACCACCCGCCAGTATTCCTCGGGGAGGGTGCCGGATTTGACTCTGTTGTACATGTCGACTTGGTGTCCAAGGCATTCTTTTTTATAGTTTGTGTAAAAATCCATTACCCCGACATGGTCTGCGACTTCTTGGGCCCAGTGTATATATTCGCTAAAGTGACTGTCTGTTGTAATCGGTATTTTTCCGAAATACTTGATAATGTACATGAACAGTCCTCGTTCCAACGTTCCCTCAAAATAGGGAATTCCTTTCTCCAGAATTTCCGGCATTGCATTACTGCCGTCTTTTCTATAGGTGGCGTCAAGAAGGCAGCTGAAATGATTAAGCCCGCCGGCCCTGATATGAAGTTCTTCAAAGGGAATACCAAGAATCTTTGGCAGATGGATAACAAGGGATGAGACCTCGTGACAAAGACCTACAATGTTTATGTCCGGATACTTTCTTACAACAGCAGTCATTATATTCGTCATGGGATTGCTTAGGTTCATTACCAGAGCATCGGGGCATATATCCATGACATCGCTGCAAATATCCAAAATGGGGGGGATAATTCTAAGTGAATGGAAAATTCCGCCGGGCCCTCCGTTTTCTCCATAGACCTGCTTAATTCCGAACTGCTGTGGAAGGTGCCAGTCCATTTCCCATAATTCATACCTGTCGCCAATCTCGATTGAAATCAATACAAAATCAGCGCCTTTAAGAGCCTCTTTCCTCTCGGTTGTTGCCGATATGGTGTATTGTAACCCGTTGTCACTGATGTACGCCTTGGCGACCTTTTCGACTTCTCCAAGGGCAACATGGTTGATATCGACTAACGCCACTTCACAGCCTTCAAGTACCTTGCTTTTAAAAATATCGCCAAGTGCTCCCAGTCCAAACATGGCGCTTCCCGCACCTATTAATACAATTTTCATACGTTGCCTCGCTTCATGAAATAAGGAATCATTTTGCCGTGGGCCTCAAACATTTCATCTACCATCGGTTTCATATCATCCAGGCGCACCATTGATACCGTTAGCGGATCGAGCATAACGGCATGATATATATGTTGCTTATCATTTTCTAAAACGGCATCGACGGTGAGCATTTGTACGCTGATATTTGTCCTGTTGTAGGCCGCAAGCTGTTCCGGAAGCTCACCGATATAGGTCGGTTGCACTCCGTTCCTGTCCACGAGACAGGGGACCTCGACGCAACAGGATGTGGGGAGATTTGTAATAAGCCCAGTGTTTAAAACGTTTCCGTTTATCGTACTTTTTTCTCCGGAGACCATGGAATGAATGATAAAACCTGCATATTCTTGGGACGTATCAACATGGAGTTCCTCTCCGGATTTGATGGTTTTTTTTACTTCCTCGAACTCTTTAAGGATTAACCGGCACCTCCTTATATATTCATTGACAGGAATCTTGTACCTGTCGATAAGCTTTTGGTCTTTTAGAAAATAGGGACAATATTCGGCATTATGCTCGCTGGATTCCGTTACGTAATAGCCTAACCGGGCAAGCATTTCAAAGCGAACTTTATCCGTTTCAAAGGTTTCTGCCGCACTCTCTTTGAAATTTTCCCGAAACCATGAATCATTTCCTTTGTATTCATACAAATGTTCAGGAACAAAAGACGGGTCCTCATCAATTTTTTGTTTCAGTTCGTTGAGCCGGGGGTACAGGTCTTCACCATTTTGCTTTAATTCCAGGAACCATGCCTGATGATTAATACCAGCAACCTTATACTGCAATTCGTCATACGGAATATTCAGGTATAAGGCCAGCTGCTTGGAGGTCGTCTGAACACTGTGACAAAGCCCCACATAGTTGACCTCGGGGTATTTCTTCCGAACATAAAGGGAGAGCATTGCCATGGGGTTTGTATAATTCAAAAGGACTGCATGCGGGCTGTATGTTAAGATTGCCTGACACAGCTGGTCCAGCACAGGCATTGTCCTCAGTGCTCTGAAAATCCCACCGACACTCATTGAATCAGCTATGGTTTGCTCCATCCCGTACTTCTCGGGAATCTCGAAGTCAATACGTGTAGATGCGAATCCACCTACCTGGACCATGTTTATAATAAAATCGGCCCCTTTTACTGCCTCGTCGATACTATGTGTCGTTTCAATGGAAGCCCTTCCATTTCGCTGTTTGATAAACATCCTTGCGACTTTTTCCGTAAGAGCAAGCCTTTCAGGATCTATATCTTCAAGACAAAAACAGCAGTCCGACAATTCCGGAAACCCGAGAATATCCACCATGAGCTGTTTGGAAAACACCACACTTCCAGCTCCAATTAATGAAATTTTTACCATTGTGCCTCCTGACTCTTAATAAAACTCGAAACCAAAAGAGACGGTCCCTTCTCTCTCTTCTCCGGGGGGGACTGTTAAAAGATGGGCCGCTTCTCTAAAGCCTTTGTTATCCAAATTCACGGCATCTGTAGAACATGTTTGTTTCTCAACACAGAAAAATGGTTTGCCTTTTGGGGTGAAGACCTGCATATGGGTAAAATCCTCGCTAGAGTCCATGTAAATCCTCAAGCCTATAGCCGGATAGTCGATGTACACCCGCTCTCCCGGGATCATACCGGTATAGCAATTATCCAGATCGAGTTTGCTGGGCGGTACCGGATTTCTTAAATCGAAATTCTCCCCCTCTACATTAAGGAGCCTTCCTGTCGGAAGCAGATCGTCCGTAAGATCCATCATATATGTGGCAGGGACCCTGATGAAGGAATCGTTGTCACCGCATAGTTTCTTAAAGAAGGTATGATAGGAAATACCATACGGCATCTCTTCTTTTCCATGATTTTTTACTTCGTAGGTAATGGTACATCCCTTTCGTGTCACCTCGAAGATTACACAGAGGGTGTGGGGAAAAGGAAAGCCTTCAAAAATCGGATGATTTGTGTTGATATCAATCCATGTCGTAAGGCTTACCCCCGTTTCTGTAACACGAGGTTCATCACATTCCCATTTCTCATCGTACACAAGTGAATGAAGAAATACAGGAATTCCGTGTTTTTGGTGCCAGTATTGCTTTCCCCGAAATTCGTAAAAGCAGTTTCTCAATCTGTTGGGAAAGGGGTACAAAATCGGGTTCCCCGTGTAATATGAGCGTAATGAGAAATATGTGTCATAGTGCACTACTTCATACTCATCCACTCTGAAGCAATAAAGATTGTTGCCCAGAGCAGGCGATACCTTAATTAGTACATTGTGTTCGTTTTCTGATTCTTTTGTATAACCAAGAAGATACGATGTTTCTTCTTCGATTTTTTCAGTGTCATAGTAAAAAGCCATTGCAGTTCCTCTATTGTCTCTTTACGTATTTCTGAGCATCAACGGCGACCGCCAAGATGACGATTGCCCCCTTAATGATGTAGAGCATATAAGGGCTCACGCTTATATAGACCAGGCCATAGTTGATAACCTGGAAAATAATTACTCCAATCACAATACCTAGGATATTTCCAACTCCTCCGAGTAACGACACTCCGCCGACGACACAAGCTGCTATGGCGTCAAGCTCGTAGCCGTTTCCGAGATTGTTGGTTGCACTTCCGGTTCTTCCTACTTCGAGCGCGCCGGCAAAGCCATAGAGAAAACCGGCGATTAAATAGATAATCAAGATTGTTTTATGGATGTTAACACCGGACACCTTTGCCGCTTCTTCGTTATTCCCTATTGCAAAAAGGTGCCTGCCAAGTTTTGTCTTGGTCCATATGAACCACATCAGCACGGCGATGATGGTGGCGTAGATGATCAGGTACGGGATACCGAGTACTTCGCCCTGAGCAAAGTTGGTAAATGAATCCTTGAGAGATCCCACTGGCGAGGCGCCGCATACCTGCTCATAGTAGGTTGAAGTGAGCCCGTAAAGGATCATTTGCATTCCCAAAGTTGCAATAAATGCCGTTACAGATAGTTTTGTCACAACGAGCCCGTTCACCAGGGAGATAAGTCCGCAGATCAGAGTCACAAGAAGCACGGGCACAATCACTGGTATATCAAGCCCGGGGAAGACAATATTGGGATTATCCAGTACCTGCATCATGGATGCGGAAATTACGGCCGACAGGCCTACAAACCGACCTATCGCAAGATCACATCCTGCCAGGACGATTATTCCGGCTACCCCCAATGCCAGAATCATTCTTGTTGAAGCCTGGGTAAAAATAAATTTGAAGTTTTTGAATGATAAAAAGGTTGGATCAATTGCAGTAATAATTATTATAAGGCTGGCCAAAACAATGTAGATGGCATTATCCATAAGCTTTGCCCGTATCTTTCTTCTTCGTTTGATTTTTTCTATCTGTTCATTTGCCATTCCATCCATGATGACAACAACCTCCTATAAATATTTTGCCGCTAACTTGAGGATTTCTTCCTGGTTGGTTTCTTTTGTATTCACTATTCCCGCCACATTCCCGTTGCTCATAACCAGTATTTTGTCGGTAACGCCAAGCAACTCCGGCATCTCGGATGAAATCATGACCACCCCCTTGCCTTCGTTTGCTAATTCAATGATAAGTTGGTAAATTTCGTACTTCGCCCCGACATCTATCCCTCTTGTCGGTTCATCAAGCAGCAGAATATCCGGAGACGTGAGCATCCACCTGCCGAAGAGTACCTTCTGCTGGTTGCCACCGGACAGGTCCATCATATGGGTTTCTGCAGACGGTGTTTTTACCTTTAATGCAGTAATCACTTTCTCGACATCATTCTTGATTTTTCCCTTGTGCAAGACGCCATGCCTGCGGTATCCGTCCATATTTGCTATTGTTATGTTGTCTTTCACACTCAGCCCTGGAAAAATACCGTTGTACTTTCGTTCCTCGGTAAGCAAAGCAAAACCGTTTTTTATTGAATCCGCAGGAGACTGGTTGTTGCAGAGGCTTCCTCTGAGCTTTATTTCTCCGGTTTCTCGTTTTCGATAGCCAAAGAGGCCTTCCACAACCTCGGTCCGCATCGACCCTTCAAGTCCTGCAATTCCGAGAATTTCCCCTGCCCTTAGGGAAAAGGAAACATCTTTTACCAATGGTGAATAGGTTAAACTGAGGTGCGATACCTCCATGAGGACACTGCCTGGTTTATTTATCTTCTTTGGAAAACGATTATTGAGTTTGCGGCCTACCATAAGCGTGATGATGTTGCCAATATCAACTTCGGTGATAGGTTCAGTTGCAATCCATTTCCCGTCTCGCATTACCGAAACTTCATCGGCGATACTGAAAATTTCTTCAAGCTTATGCGATATATAAATTATTCCGCACCCTTTTTCCCGCAGTTTTTTTATTACTCTGAATAAGTGAGCCACTTCCTTCTCCGAAAGCGATGAAGTCGGCTCATCCATCACAATTATCCTGGCGTTGTAGGAAGATGCCTTGGCTATCTCCATCATCTGTCGGTCCGAAACAGAAAGCTTTTCAACCTTGACGAGGGGATCGATATTAATTTCAAGTTCTTCAAAAATTCTTTTGGTCTCTCTGATCATCTTTTCTTCGTCGATAACAAGGGGATTTTTCATGGGAAATCGCCCCAGCCATAGGTTGTCGATCACTCTCAGCCTTCCCACCTGATTCAGCTCCTGGTGGACCATTGTTATCCCATGGTCCAAGGCCTGTTTTGGATTTTCAAAGCCGACCTTTTTTCCTTCCAACTCGATGGCACCTTCATCGGCGTGATATATTCCAAACAGGCATTTCATTAAAGTCGATTTGCCGGCCCCATTTTCACCAACGAGGGCATGGACCGTTCCCTGCCGTACCGCCAAATCGACTTTATCCAGAGCCTGTACTCCGGGAAATGACTTGGAAATTTTTTTAATACGTAGAAGTACAGGATTCCTATCCATAAATTCCGACTCCATAAAAAAGGGTACGCATGGAAATGCTCATGCGTACCCGAATCATCATTGTCTATTTATATGCCGCTATGGCATTCTCAAGATTATCAACGGTGGTGATTTCGCAAGCTACTCGTATGTCCTTGCGATCACCAAGGGTATAATCGGTCCCGTAACAAATATCTCTTCCCTTCGCTGCATTTACGGCCATGGCATATGTTGCCAGCCCAAGAGCCTTCGGGTCATTGAGAATTGTTCCGAGCATCTGGCCTTTCTTTATAAGCTCAACGGCTTCGGGAAGCCCGTCAACGCCCACTACCGGCATGTACTTTTCGCCGGTGAAATATCCTGCACTCTTGAGGGCTTCAACGGCGCCAAGAGCCATTGCATCATTGTTGCAAATAACGAACTCTATGCTGTCACCATGTTTTGCAAGCCAGGTTTCCATGAGCTCTTTGCCCTTTGAAGCATCCCACATTCCCGTCTGAAGTTCCAATTGTTCGATACCTATTCCGGCTTCCTTGATGATTTTGGGAGGTTCTGAAGTTCTTACCTCTGCATCCGGATGTCCGGGTTCTCCCTTGAGCATGACATACTGGATTTTTCCGTCACCGTTCTTGTCCCATTCGGGATGAGTTTTCCATTCATTGACGATCAGGTGGCCTTGCTGAATCCCGAATTCCGCTGAGGTAATTCCCGCATACCAGCATTTGTCATAACCCATGATGACATCTCTTGCCGGTTCTTTATTGTAGAAGATGATGGGAAGACCTGCTTTTTTTGCCTTTTCGCAAACGGTTTTTCCGGCAGCCGGCTCGACCAGATTGACTACCAGACAATCCACACCTTTATTGATATACGTATCGATCTGATCATTTTGCTTTGCTTGATCGTTCATTGAGTCACAGATCTGATAATCGACTTCTCCGTTTTCTTCGCACGCTGTCTCTATGGCTTTGCGTACAAATGACATATAGTTATCGTCGTATTTATATACTGTAATACCTAATTGGGGCCTTGCGTTTCCGGTAGCCTCACTTGACCCATTTGCAAAAACAGCAATAGAGCAGATCATCAACAGTGCGGAACCGATTGCAATTACCTTCTTCATCCTTTCCTCCCTGTATGAATAGATTTCATACTTTATTTATTAATTAAAATATGTCTCGAGGTTGTTATTGGTAAACTATTGCAATAGTTGCTTTATTATAGGTCTGTATAACGATATTCGCAAGAACTTTTTTCATCAATTAAAAAAACAATGGTCATATCTACAATACTATCATGGATAGATACTTGCCATCATGGATAGATACTTGTCATGCTTTATTTATTTAGAGACTGAAGAAAGTTTTCCTCAAGAATTTTATCTACAACAAGAGCAGCCGCTCCTATATCCCCCCTGCAACCGACAAAAGACGACCTAAGTATCTTCACGTTTTTATTACATTCATGCATAGATTGTCTGATAACGGTTTCCCTGACATCCTCTTTAAAATAATCCCATGCCAGCGATAGCTTTCCTCCAATGATAATTGCTTCGGGATTAAAGAAGTTGATAATATCTGCTGACGCAACTCCGATATACATCCCAACTTTCGATATTACCTTTTTACAAAGGTCGTCTCCCTTTTTAACTGCTTCCAGGACGATATCGAAATCAATTAAGTTAAGAGGCTTATCCCCAATGATGTCTGTAATATATGAAGGATATCCGAGACGTATCTGGTCGACAATCTCGCCTACAATACGGGGAATGGCCGCCACGGTTTCCAGGCACCCGTAGTTCCCACAGATACATTTCGATCCATTTTCCTTGACATGGATGTGTCCTATCTCACCGGCTGCATATTCGCTGCCTCGAAACAGCTTTCCATCCACCATGATCCCCCCCCCGACACCTTCATCCAAACTGAGGAAGATAAAATTCTGAAGGCTCCTATATTTTCCGAACCACTTCTCGGCTAGGACCATGACTCTTGCATCATTGTCTACTAAGACGGGTATGTGAAACTCCTCTTCTACAAGGGTTTTTATATTGATGTAGTGCCAACTAAAGTAGGGGGCAAAGATGGAAATGCCTGAAGAATAATCTACCACTCCATGCATACCTATGCCGATTCCGCAAATTTTTTGATTATTGTTCCATATCGCTAATATTTTTTTTATTGAAAACAAAATAGTTGAAAGGATACTATCCTTCGAAATGGGCAATGTGTACTTATCCAGTCTGGAATCTATCACTTCGCCTTTGAGATTGACTAAGGATGAAAGTACCGACTCCTTCATAACGGTAATTCCGACAGCCGCAAGCGAGTCCTCATTAATCTCAAGCATTATGGGCTTTCTTCCACCAGAGGAGTCGCCTTCCTTTCCAAGCCGGATATAATTCATTCGGACGAGTTCTGCAACGTTTGAGGAAACAGTTGCAGGGCTCAAATGGAGCTGTTTTGCAAGCTCCGCCCGTGATATGGTTTCATTTTCCCAGACTTTTTTGAGAATCTTTCTTCGATTGTGGCTTTGTTCTCTCGAATTTCGTTTTAGTGTCATATTGGGATTCATTATACACAAAACCGACAACAGATAAATCACAATAGTGCACTTACTTGTTTAAAAGCTTTATATAGTGTCCGGAATCGTGGTGATTATCATGCCGGGGCCTTTTATCCCCAAAAATGGAGCATTGCCATGTAAAGTGCGGTTCCTCCGAGAATACTGAGGAGGGACTGGCGGAATATGACGTGCAACAGTGCAACCGCCCCTGCGGCAAGCCATTGCATCCAAACCTCCGCATGGCCGAGGTCACCGCTTACCGGGAGGCTGGTAAAGACCAGGATAGTCATAACCGCTCCGGGAATCAAACGGGCCCCTGCGATGAGCTTTTGAGGCGGCTTTCTTTTTGCAAAGAGCAGGAATGGGAATGCTCTGGTGATTTGAGTTGCCAGGGTCATAACGAGAATTCCGATAATCAGATAGAGGGTGTGTTGGCTCATGCAGCATCCTCCCGTCGAGGCAGGAAAAAACAGCCTGTCGTAGAGATAAGAATCCCGACGAGCAGGGTTTGCTCTTTAAAGCCTGCGAGATTGAGCAGCACCGCGCTTATGAGAGCGATGAGAAATGGTCCCGGCCTTTTGAGGGAGCGTATCTGCTCCACCAGGAGCACCACGAAAAGGGCGGTAAGGGCAAACTCGATTCCTGGGGCGTCCCAGGAAATCTGTGTACCGAAAAGTGCACCTGCCGTGCTTCCTATCACCCACCACGATTGATTAAAGAGGGTGATAAGAAAGTCGAAGGATTCACGATCGACCCCTTCCGGTGGCCTTACCGTGGTCAAAAGTGCGTAGGTCTCATCGGTGAGGCCGAAAATCAGGTAGAGCTTAAAGCGACGAAAATGAGAAAACCTGTCGAGAAGGGAAAAGCCGTAAACCGCATGGCGGGCGTTAAGCAGCAAGACAGCAAGACCCATTTCAATAGGGGAGGTCCCCGCGCCGAGTAAACCAATGGCCAGAAATTGTGCCGCCCCGGCAAAAATGAAAATTCCCATGATCGGGGACCAGTACCAGGCCATCCCCGATTTGACCAGGAGAAAACCGAAGGCAAAACCGATAGAGGTGTAACCGAAAAATACCGGTGTCGTTGCCGAAAGCGCCGCTGTCACTGTTTTTGCTTGCTTTGTCATGGTGAAAGGGATGATACATGAAAGCTGCTCTTCTAGTAAAGGATTTCCATCACCAATATTCCTAACAGTAGTGAAAGCTTGCAAGGAGGCGGCTTTCAGGGTAGGCTATCAGGAGTATCGGTATATGACACGCATCGGGGCCAGGTGATATGGGTGAGCCATACCTTCGGACGAAGGTTACCGTTCCGTCTTCCGGAGAACTTATCGATAGAGAAAGACTCTTTTCAAGGCTGGATCGCTATCCCCATGTCGCTCTGATCCTTGTTTCCGCCCCTGCTGGTTTCGGGAAGTCCTCTCTGCTTGCTTCATGGATCCGAAAACGAAAGCATCACTGCTGCTGGCTGACCCTTGAGGAGCGTGATAATGACCCCTCCTGCTTCCTTTTTTATCTCCTAAAGGGGGTATCTGAGATTGATGCTCAGATTGGTCCTGCTGTTCGGCAGCGGCTTGATCACTTTCCCTTTCCTGTCCCGGATGAAATCAGCGTTTCTCTTTTGCAGGAAATTGAAAGCTACGGAGAAGAGTTCATCCTCATTTTTGACGACTTTCATTGCATCAGCAATCCTGTACTGGTTGATTTTGTCAAAGAGCTTATCGACTATGCTCCGGATAATCTTCATATTATTGTCTCGTCCCGAAGCGATCCATCACTCCCTCTTGCCTTGCTGCGCTCACGAAGAAAACTGCTTGAGTTGCGAATGGAGGAGCTTCGCTTCCGCCCGGAGGAGACTACTCTTTTTCTCAGCCGTATCATGAACCTTAAGCTGCAGGAACACTTTATTGATCTCCTTTCCCGGCGAACGGAGGGGTGGATCACGGGAATTCAGATGGCGGCAATAAGCTTACGGGACAACAGTGATATCGACGGATTTTTCCGTCGTTTTTGTGGAACCCACCGTTATATCTTCGATTATCTGATGGAAGAGGTCTTTTCTCTTCAGTCTGCGGAGATTCAGGCCTTTCTTTTAAAGAGCTCCATCCTTGAGTCCTTCTGTTCCGAGGTGTGTGATGCCGTTACCAGCCGTAGCGATAGCGTGAAAATCCTTTCAGGATTGGAACACTGCAATCTTTTTATTGTCCCACTTGATGAAGATCGCCGGTGGTTTCGATACCATCAATTGTTTGCCGAATTCTTACGTTCGACTCTGACCCAAACGCATGGGGATAAAAACGTACGGCACCTGCACAAGATTGCCGGAACATGGTTTTTAGGGGATGGAAGGTGGGAAGCAGCCTTAAAGCATTTTCTTGAGGCGGGAGATGGGGATACGGCCGCCTCTATTCTCGAAAATCACGCATCATGTTTTTTTCAAAAAAGTGAGCTTTCTTCGTTTGTCGGCTGGTTTAATCAGGTTCCCGCAGAATACCGGAACAATCATCCGAAACTGTGTCTCTTCGCCGCTATCGTCAAACTTTTTATCGGCGAATCGCTTGATGCCATTGTTCCGCTCTATAAAATCGGAGTCACATCAATCGATCGTCCGGAAACGTCCGGGGAAGTTTTGACCTTCCGAAGTCTCATGTGCGTTATGAAAGGGAGACCGGAGAAGGCCATGGAACAGGCGGAAAAAGCCTTAACACTTCTTCCTTCCGATGCCTTCTTTTTTCGAAGCATGCTTATCCACGAAATGTATACGACACAGTTTCTTTATAAGGGAGATGTTTGCTCATCCCTCGAGATGATGCTTTCCGCTATTCCTTATTTTGCAACCGATAAGGGTGATTCTTCACATTTTACCGGTTACTTTCAACTCCTTTGCGAAATTGCCTATCTCTACACGATGAAAGGCTCTCTCCATACCGCAATTGATCATTACGAGAGGGCAATCGCCCTTGCCGATCGTTCCTGTGAACGCCGTCTTCCTATTGTAGGGGTTGCCTTGGTTGAGTTGGCGGATCTCTACCGCGAGATGGGTTTTCTCGAGCGGGCGTTGGAGATGGTGCAGGAGGGAGTTCTTCTTACACGAAAATGGTCGGCGTTTCGGACGATTGAGGCCTACGCTGTAGAGGCTCACATCTTCTATTCCCTGGATCGTGTCCGGGAGGCCGAGACCGCTTTACAGCGGGCTGCCAGGCTGACCAGGGAATTGGATGTCAGCACCATCGACGACCTCATGGTAGAGTTGGTTAGGGTACGGCTGCTTCTTTTGAGGGGGGATGGCAGGCGTTTGGCCCCTTTGCCTTCCTTACACGGTATATTGGGGGATAGATCGGTCGATCGATATTATCATTTTGTCGAGTCACGAAAAATTCTTATGGCACGGCTTGAGCTTCATCGAGGACGTTTTGATGATCTGCTTTCCGTTAGCGACGAGCTGATCACTGCCGGCCGAAAACTTGGTAGAAACAAAAGCGTGATCGAACTTTCCATTCTGAGGAGCCTTACCCTGGAGGGAATGGGCAAACCTGAAGATGCTGAGAACGCTTTGCTTTTCATCCTTCCCGAAGCCTATGAGGCCGGATTCCTTCGACTCTTTGTCGATGAGGGGCCTCCTCTCGCATTCATTTTCTGCCGTCTGGAAAAGAAAGTCACAAATCCTTTCTTGCGTGAGTATATCGGTAAAATACTTAAGCTCATCGAAAAAAAAGCTTCGGACGCAGGTCCCTGCAGGCCTGTGGCATTGAGCAACCGGGAGCTTATGGTCTTGCGCCTTTTGGCAAGGGGCTGTACGAATAAAGAAATTGCCGAGGAGCTGTTTATCTCGGTTCGAACGGTTAAATGGCATACGGTCAATATCTACAAAAAACTTGGTGTCAAAAATAGAACGGAGGCGGTCGTTAAGGCAAACATCTCCGGAATTATCATATAAAACCAACCCAGGCCCATACTTTTGTACAGTACTCTGCAAGGATTCTGCTCCCTATTTTGAAAGTAGAAAATAGATGCAAGCGGAGGTAAGAGGTGTGAAGTACAAAAAGAGTGATGTACCCGATTTCAGGAAGGCGGAAGGTTCTGCCTTTTCCCTGAAAGGCCGGATGCTCAGACAGGCGGTTGTGAGAAAATCGGTGAAAAGCCTTACGGGCGATATTGAAGATCTTCGATCGCTTTCCTGCTTAGCCGATAGTGATATTCAGTCATCACAGCTACGCCTATTTTTATCTGGTCTGATGCAGGATGTTGATAGGAAGGAGGGTATGGCGACTCTTTTTGCCCGTCTTGGTTCTTCCATCAATAGGCAGGCAAAGAAAAAACTCATCGGAAACCTCATCTACAATTGGGGGTATGTGGGTGAGAAAATCCGGTATCGTTTTGCCAGCTACGAGCAGTGGCTTCCCGGCACCCTGGTGATCAGTCCTACCATGCGTTGTAACCTCCATTGTACAGGGTGCTATTCCGGCCTTTACGAAAAAGCTGGAGACTTAAACGAAGAAGAGATCGATTCAATTCTGGATCAGGCCCGGAAACTTGGCATCTACTTTGTTGTTGTTTCCGGCGGTGAGCCCTATGTTCTGAAAGATATGTGGCTTCGGCTTTTCCGTAAGTACAGCGATATGTACTTTCTTACCTTTACAAACGGTACCTTCATTGACCGGGAAACCGCCCGGGCCCTCGGGAAGCTTGGTAATGTTGCTCCTGCCATCAGCGTGGAAGGATATGCTGCCGAAACCGATGAGCGTCGAGGAAAGGGAGTCCATGCAAAGGTGATCAATGCCATGCAT
This sequence comes from Sediminispirochaeta bajacaliforniensis DSM 16054, assembly GCF_000378205.1. Classification (NCBI taxonomy): domain Bacteria; kingdom Pseudomonadati; phylum Spirochaetota; class Spirochaetia; order Spirochaetales; family Spirochaetaceae; genus Sediminispirochaeta; species Sediminispirochaeta bajacaliforniensis. Next base: position 71,964 of record NZ_KB899417.1, read on the forward strand.
AACTTGAGGGAAGAGGGGGTCCTGTTCGGCACCAGTGTTACCTATACACGCAAGAACATCGATACCATTACGAGTGACGAGTTTATCAAGTATTATATTGATCAGGGAGCGATCTTTAGCTGGTTCTTCATGTTCATGCCGGTCGGCAAAGATCCCATTCTGGATTTGGTTCCCAGTCCTGAGCAGCGGCTTATGACAGGGCGAAAGATAGCGGATTTGCGCAAACGGCTTCCTATTTTCCTTGCGGATTTTTGGAACGACGGTCCTGCTGTAGGCGGTTGCCTTGCCGGAGGGCGATCCTATCTCCACATATTAAGCAGCGGTCAGGTTGAGCCATGTGTTTTCGCCCATTTCGGTATCGACAATATCAGGGAAAAACCCCTCATCGAAGTTGTGAATTCTCCTTTTTTTAAGGCGATTCGAAATCGCTATCCCTACAGCGACAATGCGAATCTCATGCGGCCGTGCATGATCATCGATAATCCCGAGGTCCTTCGTTCCGTCGTAGCCGAGTATCTGGTTCCGGAAGGTCATCCGCATTCCGAGGATCTTATCCATGATCCCGACGTTATTTCATGGATTGATATCTATGCACAGGCGTTTAAAGAGCTTACAGATCCCATATGGAACGAAAGAATAGCCGACGAGAAGTATCGCTGGTATAAGGAGGGAAAAGAATATCCCCGCCTCTTCTGGTTCAGGCGACAAGCTGCAAACATAAAACCTGCCGATCCTGTTGAAGAAATGGTCATGCAGGAAAAATGACGATGAATTGGACTCCTTCTTCCTGATTGCTGGTCATGGTTCCCCTGAGTTGGGAAGCGAGACTTTTGATCAAATCTCGGCTTAGGGTGCCGCTTTTGCTAAGGGTCGAATGGGGAGCGGTTTTATCCCAAACCGAAAGGATATACGTATCGCTGTTGCGCGTAAACGAGACCTCGATCTTTGCCTTCTCTCTGTGTTTTTCATAACGGCCGATCATGAGGCTGATAAGCTCATTAACGATAAGGCCGCACGGAATTGCCTTATCGAGGGGAAGTCTCTGTCCCTCCGGTTCTGCCGAGAGCGTAATATGGTGAGCTCCGACGCTGCCGCAAATCATCCGGAGGTAGTCGCCTATCTCGATCTCGGTGTAGGTCCTTGTCGCATAGGCCGCTTCATGAACATATGCCATGGTCTGGATTCTCCGCTGGCACTGGATGATGGTATACCGATCTGAGAGGTCGTTGACTTCATCAGCCTGAAGGCAGAGCAGACTTGAGATGATCTGCAAATTGTTTTTTACGCGGTGATGGACCTCCTGCAGAAGCAACTCCTTTTCCCGCAGGTTTTGCTGCAATTCGCCGTAATTCTTCTTGATTCTGATTGCCATATTGAAGAAACTTTCCGCAAGAGAGGCTATCTCTCCCTTTTGACGGGCAATCTTAAAGATCTCTCTGGACACCTGAGGGTTTGCGGGATCGATATGTCTCACAATTTGTTCCAGCTCTCGTATAGGTTTTGTAACAGCCGATATGATGATTCCGCTTACAAAGGTAAAGAGTAGAAGCAGGAAAATGAGCACGATCACTGTTTTCTGGTCGGCTTTTTTCAACGGGGTGGTGAAGGCTGATTCGTTTAGGAAAACCCGGACCCTCCATTCGGGAAAACTGCTCATGTTAAGCGTTTGCTGTATTATGATGGTCTTCTTTTCGGTGTGCGTCCCCCCTTCCTCCTTTGGAGCCGAAGATGCTATCGTCTTGCCTGTATCGTCTATAACCTCGATGTATCCCTTTTTCGCATCCAATGCCGATGATAAAAAGGTGGATAAACCATCGAAGGTTACGGCCGTGGCAACCACACCTTTCCTGCCGTCTTTTCCCTGGAACGGTATTGCGGATGAGATCGCCGGTACCTCACTGGAATAGAGTGAATAGGGCCGGGACCACACCTGATGGCCGGCCGATTGGGCATTCTTGTACCACGGACGCTGTCGGGGATCATAATCGGAAATCATATTGGTGAATTCCATCTTTCCCTCTTCGTCTATCCTGTAAAACTCTAACGAACCGTTTGTTTGTTTCCCTGCTCTTCCGATCCTCAGGTTGTTGGGGCCCAATCGCTGCGCTTCCATATATTCTCCGTCGGAAAATGCTAGTGCGATGATTGCGAGTGAGTCGGCAGAAAGCAGCTGATGGTAAAACGTGTTTTGAAACGAAAAGCTGTCTATCTCCGCGTTGTTTTCTAAAAACGAGAAATTTGAAGCATTGACTATGGTAATGGTCCGGGCATATTCAAAGAGATCTTGCAACTCCCGTATGGTGGTTTGTGCGGTATCCCGTGCGACTTGGTCGATCAATTCTGCTACGACCCGATGTGCACTTGAAAGGTAGAGGGCCCATGAGCTCATTAATCCAAGAAAAAGGAGGAGGAAAAAGGGAAGAAACATAATTTTTCCCAAGCCTCCAAAACGTGTGCCTTGCTTTAAGCGTCTCATCAGTCGATTATAACATATTTTCTTTTTTTATCGCTCCTTTGCAGCGTCTCAGGTTGGCTCCTTTAGTGCATCGGAAATGTTGCCCCGCACAGCCCCGATGGCGGGAAGAAAGCCCAGCACCCCTCCGCATAGGATTGCGCACAGGGGAACAATAACCATGGCCTTAAAAGGAATGTACAGAGGAGGAAGCGGGCCTTACTCCATGAGTTCCGCAAGAAAAGGCGAAAGAGCATCGAGGAAGGGTTTTTTGAGGAGAAATGCCATCGAAGTTCCTGCTGCCTCACCGATAAGGCTTAATGTTGTCGACAAGGCCCAAAACTCTTTCATGATCGTGGTTTTTACCGCACCGAAGGTTCTCTCCAGGGCAATTTCACGACGTCGCTCTACCGACTCGACAACCATGATGCTGAAGATGCCGAAGGAGCTGATGATGAGAAGCACAAAACCGAGGATATTGACTTGGATCGTAAACATATTTGCGGTTTGTTTTAGCTGCTTCATATGCAGATAGGCGCCGGGGCGAGCCCTCCCAGATGCTGAGACTGCTTGTGTCGTCGCCATACTCCCTAATAAGAAAGGAACGGATGCGTGCCTCGGAGCCTTTAGCATCTTGCTTGTCGATTTTCAATACCACTTGCCCTGCTGCAATGTTCCTAAGCGTCTCCCGACCGTGGCCCGTCTTTAGAAAAGCCGTATAGGGAACCACCATGTCTCCAATTCCCCATGCCTTTCGTTGAGGCTCCCGGGGGGAGGCATAGACCCCTGCAACTATGAATTGTGTATCAGGATCAATGGCTGGTCCTTCACACTCTATTACTTCCCCGATTGCGCCGTCGACCGAAGCAAACACATCGCCTGACAGCTCTTCACTGATCCAAATTCTATGTGTTCTCTTGTCGATATCGGCATCGTCCATTGGGACCCCGGCTATCATATGTAGTGAAAAAACATCGAAATATGCGGGATCGCTTCCGATTGCCGAACGTATATTCCATCTATCCCCATTGCTGATGATGTCGTGAAATGGGGGCAGGGTAATAAACGCTGCGTTCTCTATTGATGGGATATTGGAAAGAAGTTTTTTCTGTATCGATGGGTCCCATTTCGGCGGCCATTCCTTTATGAACTCGCCATCCCTGTCCATGGTACCGTCAAGTATCGACTCGATACCAATCTGGTCGGTTATGATGGCTGAGGCACTTACCGAAAGTATAAGGATGGCTGTTTCCCAAGGAGAGTGCGATGAGGGTCATGATCACCTTTCCCGGAGTCTGTCTCAATTGCCCGGTAAGCATTACCACGATTTTTTTCACATGGCCCTCCTATCTTACTCTCATGGCACCAGTCGGGCGGACCATAGCATTCTGATAGGCTGGTATGAGAGAGAAGGCCAGAATAAAGAGCCAGGAGACGAGGGTTCCACAGGCCGTAAGCACCGATGATGCTCCTTCGATCCCTATCGCTTGCAGCATCGATCGCGAAAGATGGACGGAAAAGGTGAGACTAAGGAGGCTCCCGATAGTGTGATGACAAGGGTTTCGGCACTCAACAGGCGCAGAACCTCCTTCTGAGATACTCCCAGGGCCATGAGAATACCAAGCTTTTCTCTCATCCTCATTCCCCTGCCCATGAAAATATTACCGACATTGACCGCCGACATAAAAAGCCCCGAAAACGAAAGAAATAATATAAGCAGGTTGATGCCCCTGTTGCGTTTGACAAGCTGCTCTACTGCATGCCTTGGATCAAAACAAACGATACCTTCTGTCGCCGATCGTGAAGAGAACCAAGCGGAAAGCTGTGCGCAAGCCTCCTCGATCTGATGTGGTGAAGCCACGGCAAATCGTAGTTGAGGGGGGGGAAGTACCTTTTTATCCTGCCAAGGGAGAAAGAAAATTTCGTCATATCGGTTTCCCGCCTCTTTCAGAATACCTATGACCGTCAGGTAGCCTTCGTATGTTAATAGTTTCTTACCAATGAGAAGGGAGGGTGGGGCCCCGTTTCTGGATTGCCGGGTGAGCTCTTCGGCTAAGTTTTTTCCCAAAACGATTACCTGTGCCCCCTCTTCACACGCTTTATCGAAAAAAAGAGAGCCCAACATAGCTTCCAATGTTCGCGCGGCAAAGAACTGCGGGGTTACTTCATAGCCCTTCGCCTCTTCCTGTTCCGCAATAATGATGGAACTATCGTTTCTTGCATTAGCCAAATCACTTTTCCCGCACCTTGGTGTTGATGCCTCCCGCCTTACCGAAGCATCATTGATAAAATGTATCATCGACCGATGTTCCACATACGCATGCATGATCGCCGGGATAGATTTTGCGATCGAGAGATCCGCTGTTGTAAGAGGGGTGCCTACTGCAGATACAGAACGAATTGCGGCCCTCTACATCGCATCGGCCTCGTCTCTCATGCCGACGACGATTTCTCGATATTCGGGAACATCTAAAATCTGCCTGGACCATTGCCAGGTCCTGGAAGCAAGATCAATAGCCGAAGAGGCAACCCCTACGCCCAAAGCAACCAGAATGATCAGCAGAATCGATTCCGTGAAACGTTCTGAAAAACGTCGGACCATCAAAAGGGTTGCCTCTGCTCTTTTCATCAGCGGCTTCCGCCTTGCCGTGTGTCACTATGCAGCCTGCCGTCTCTGATCTGGATTATCCTTTCCGCTCGTGCGGCCTGGGAAGGATTGTGTGTCACCATTACGATGGTGACTCCCCGCCGGTGAAAGGTTTCAAGAAGCTGAATAATCTCTTTACCAGCATCGGTAGACAGGTTTCCGGTGGGTTCGTCGGCGAGGATCACGTCGGGACCGATCGATAGTGCCCGGGCAATGGCGACCCTCTGTTGCTCTCCTTTGCTGAGCATGGTCGGTCTATGATTCATTTTGTTCTCGAGACCTACCTCAACCAGTAATTCGCCGGCCCTCTCCTTGCGCTGTGGCTTTGAAAGGCCTGCATATTCCATGGGAAGCATTACATTTTCCATGGCGCTTAGTTCGGAAAAAAGATTGAACCGTTGGAAGATGAATCCGAAATGGCAGTTCGTATCCTTGCCTTCTCTCGGTCGGGGAGTGCCGTTATATCATATTTCTCAAATAGATACGTGCCGGAGGTGGCGGTATCGAGGATTCCGAGGATATGGAGGATCGTCGACTTTCCCGATCCCGAGGGACCCATAATGGCAACATACTCTCTCCGATCGATAGAAAAAGAGATATCCCTGAGCGCTTCGATGTTCGTATCTCCGACTTTGTAAGCCTTTCCTATGTGGCTTAAATCGACCAACAACATGCTCCTTGCATCAGGCATGATAGAGAAGTTTCCAACTATAGAGCCTATCGTCGGGGTCCATTCCAATGGTGAAAAGTTGGTAGAAAAGTTGTAAAGTTTGTAAAAATGAATGGCCAATCCTTCCTTCCCTCTTTTTTTACTGGATGTGCCGTACATCAATGCGTATGATAAGTTCATGAGAAATAAGCGCATCGGACGAATTCGGAGCGGCTTGCTGATAGCCTCTATCGTCGTCATGCTTTCCGTTATCGGAACTCTTCAGCATCGGTGGTTTAAGCGTGCTGCCGTTGGTGAGTTGGCCCGAAGTTACCGTTCGATTTACACCCTCGTCATACGAACAGCCGCCAGAGAGTTTCAGCGTTTCAATCCGCTCTTTGACGCGCTTCAATCCGAGCATGGCGCGATAGAGGCGACAGTGGAAAAGCAGTGGTTGTTATACGGTCCGAAAGGCGCCGTCGTCGAGCTCTTTGATTCCATTTCATGGCTTGATACCGCCGCTCCACAAGAGCTTCATTCATATCAAGGGCCTGAAGCAGGATGGTCGCTTATCCACGATCCCCTCTTTGTTGCTTCGCTTCCTTTTTCTGTTTCTGGTGACATCCTGAAAGAGGGAATGGCCTTCGACGACTATCAGGGAAACAGCTGGTTCGTTATGCCAGGAAACGAAAAAGGCAGGCTGGTTATGATTCGATTCAATAACGATGCCTTTTTTTCGAAGCATGTGGAACCTGCAATAGCTCTTGCCTTGCCCGAGTTCAGAATTTCCTGGATGGATTTTGAAGAGATGCGAAAGCGAAATCTTCCTTTCAAATTCAACTGGGGCTGGGATGATCGGATTTCCTTTCGGCCTTTTGAAAGTTTGCTCGGCTTTTCGAAAGCGCCACGTGAGATAGGTATTTTTGTTCCGCTGGTCTATGATCGGGAAGATCAGCATCCGGATCCGGGACCTGGACGATTTGCCGTTATCGAGTCCCTCAACGGTCCCGTTACCGGAGATCTTGAATACACCCTTGCGATGAATTGGTTCCTTGGAATGCTTCTGCTCGCCGGTGTGGGAGGAGGTTTTATTGTTCTGGTCCTTCAGATGAAGCGGCTGAGTCTCTTGCGTTCCCAGGAGCGGGAATTTGTCGCATCGATAAGTCATGAGCTCCGTACTCCTCTCTCCGTGATCCGCTCTGCCGCCGATAATCTCTCCAGCGGTATCGTTCCACCCGAGAGATTCGATACCTACTGCTCGCTTATTTCCGGCCAGGTCGATCGGCTCGGTGGCATGATCGAGGAGGTCCTGCTCTATTCCGGTATGGAAAGCAGATTAGCCGCCGGACGCCGGCAAAACAGTGAGAGGCCCCTTCTTTTTGCCCCTTTCTTTCAGGAACTGGAACATGAACTTTCCCAGCTTGCCTCCGAATACGGGAAAAATCTGGAGCTGAGAAGCAGCGGACTGCCACGAGGCGCCGTTACCGATTCCGAAGCCCTTGCCATGATTATCAGGAACCTGGTAATCAATGCGGTGTATCATGCCTGGAAGCGAGAGGAGGAGGGAACCGTAATTGTCACCGCTCGCTTACAGGTGCCTCGAAGTCTTGTCTTTACCGTTGAGGATGACGGCAGAGGAATAGAGCCCAAGGAACAAAGGCGTATCTTTGATCCCTTTTATCGTGATAAAATAAGCAGAGAGGCGCAGGAACAAGGGTCTGGGCTTGGCCTGTTCTTGGCGTCTAAAAGGGCCCTTTTATTGGGGGGGACGCTTCGTGTCGAAAGCCCTAGAATATTAATTGACGGACGCAAAGCGTCCGGGACCAAATTCGTTCTTGTTATCCCCTGGGTCCCGTATGAAGAGGAAGAGGATGAGCAACATTTTAATCATTGAAGATGAGCCGGGTCTGCAAATGACGCTCGAAGACCGCCTGCGCGTCGAAGGATACGAGGTTACCCTTGCCGGTGATGGTCTGCGGGGAGAGGCCGCGGCTCTTACGGGACAACACGATTTGATTATCCTGGATATTATGCTTCCGGGAAGAGACGGGTTTAGTGTTTGTTCAAGGCTCCGTAAGGCGGGCATTAACACTCCCGTGCTGATGCTTACGGCCAGAGGCAGCGATATCGACATTGTTGCCGGCCTCAGACAGGGAGCCGACGACTATATGGCGAAACCCTTTGACATGAATATCCTCCTTGCCAGGGTTGAGGCGCTTTTGCGACGTGCGACCATGGCCTCTTCTGCCTTGGCCGAAGAGGGGGAGCAGCCAAGATACCAGTTCGGCACTTTTCTGCTCGATCTCGATAAAAGAGAGCTCTATCTTGATGATGATCCTGTTCTGTTGAGTGCCCAGGAGTATCGACTCTTGGAGTATCTGGTGCGGCGGCCTAATAAGGTGCTTTCAAGGGACCAAATTATGGATGAGGTGTGGAGCTATTCTTCCGAGGCCACCAGCCGGACCGTTGATGTTCATGTTGCTAAGCTGCGGCAGAAGCTTGGTGAAACCGCCATCCCCCGTCATATTCTGACCATACGCGGGAGAGGATATAAATTCATTCCCTAAAACGTCGATCTATCGCTTTTTTGCCGTAACGACACAATCCACCTGCACAGGCGCCCCATCGGTATCATACCCCGATGGATGCCGTTGGCTTTCAGCCTTTATGATCTCCATCCCCGCGAGAAGAGCCGTGAGCTTTTGAGGCGTATAGAGGAGTTCCTGATTTTGCGGCCCACCCAGAGTGTTTTTCGCATCATGGCCGATCACCAGTAAGGTACCCTCATGCTTGAGGGCCTTCTGCGCCTTCTGTAAAACAAGGGCAAGCAACTCCGTGCCGGGGTGAAAATAGCATATGGTGACCAGATCGAAGCTCTGTGGCTCGGGATCGTAGCTCCTCACATCCGCTATCACCCCATGGATGGAAAGACCGGCTTCCGCCGCCATTGCTTTTCCCGCTTCAATTGCAACATCGGAGAAATCGACAGCGGTAACTTCCCATCCCCGGGATGCCAGAGCCATTGCATTGTGCCCCGTTCCTGCTGCCAGATCCAGCGCTTTGCCCGGCTGTAACGGTGCCGTTTCTTTCAAGAAAATGGGACTTGGCACTTTGTGATGGTTATTGCCGTTGCGGTATCGGCTGTTCCAGCGTTCTCTCCTGTCATCTTCCACAATTGCTGCTCCTAATCCTTTATAGAAAGGCCCTTTAAAAACCGTCGTAAGGCCTGGTCCCCGCAGGCGCGGTACTGCCGGCTGCCTCTTTTGCGAAAAAAGGCGGACAACTCTGATTTCGTGATGTCGAATTCGGCCTTGTGAAAGGTAGCCAGCATTGCTTCTTCCTGCAAATTAAAGGCTATGCGCAACTTTTTGAGGACAAGATTGTTGTCGGGAATAATAGAAAGGTTCCGGGGGGCCGGTTTATCGGAGGGTCCCCTCCTTTTCAGGATAAGCCCGTCCAGAAAGCGTGCAAGCACCTCATCCCTGCACGGCAAAAAGCCTGGCTCATCGTCTCTTGCCAGAAGGTTAGCCATATCTTCGGCGGACATTGTATATCCGCCCAGCGCCAGCACTTCCGTCATCTCTTTATCGTCGGCATTGATGATATATCGAACCCTTCGTAAAATATCGTTATTATCCACGACAGCTCCTTCCTCTTTCCCACAAGATAGCACGAAGGAGCATGGGGTGTATATTCCTATCCCTATCTTCCTTTCTTCAGGACTGCGATTTCTCCGGAGCTGAGGTAACGGACCTTGCTTCCCTCCAAGAGGTAGGAAAGCTTTGCCGTTTCTTCGAGTTCTTCCATGGTGTCGCCTGCCTCAAACAGGCTCTTTCCCGTCACCACCGGACCGTGGTTTTGAAGAAGAAAGGCCGTATACCTTCCTGCATATGCCTCCAGTTCTCTGGCGATTCCGATATCTCCGGGAGGATAGTAGGGGATCAGCGGTAATGTGCCGATTTTCATGACGTAGTATGGGGTGAAGGGGGGTATGACCTCGTCAGGATTAATGTCATTTCTGCAGGCAAGCAAGGTGCTCCAGGTAGAATGGAGGTGAAGTACGGCACCGCACTCCTGATCTCCCCGATAGAGGGACAGGTGGAATTGTATCTCTTTGGAGGGACGCAGGCCGGAAAGAAGCCTGCCGGTCATGTCGACGACGGAAAGCTCCCCGGCGGATAGGCGCCCGAGGCTGGAGCCGGAGGGGGTTGCAAGGATGCTTTCCCCGTCGATACGAGCCGAGATATTCCCGGCTCCTCCGACAGCATACCCTCTATCAAAAAGAGATTTCCCGATACGTACCATCTCCATCCTCAGCTGTTCTTCGTTCATATAAAAAACTCCTGGGCCTTTACAAAGAAATCGTCATTGCCGAAATTGCCCGACTTCAGTGCAAGGTAGAGATCCTGACCGACGGCCCTGACCCAGGGAACCCCGGGATCGATTTGAGGGCCAATGAAAAAGGCCGAAAGACCAAGGCTTTGTACCACCTTACCAGCCGTTTCTCCTCCAGCAACAATAAAATTCTTTACCCCGGCTCCGAGAAGCCTGCTTGCAAGTTTTCCGAAAAGCTCTTCGATGGCCCTTCCCACATCCTGAGAGGCATATGCCGGCTTTTCAAGTTCGCTTGCCTGCTTCGTGGCGTATAGCAGGGGTGTTGCACCATCCTCGATGGCTGCTGTCGTCCAGGCGTAGAGTTCGTCGAGATAGCCTGCGTCTGTTCTGCAGCGAAGTGCATCGATAAACTGCGAAGGGGCCTTTTCCCGATACCGGGCAACCTGCCGGTTCGTCGCCTTGGAACAGGAGCCTGCGATAATTACCGTCGCCCCTTTTTTCGGACGCCCCGCTTTTTCTGCCGAACGCTTTTCTCCCTCTTTATGTAGGCTGCGGGCTATTCCGGCGGCAAGCCCCGATCCACCGGTAACCAGGGGAAAGTCAGCAACGGCCGCTCCTATGGTGTCGAGGTGCTCCTGGTTGAGCGTGTCCATGACCGCATAGCGGATTCCCTTTTCCTTTAACGATAGAAGCTCCCGTTTCAAGGCGCTGGGCCCCTTGTCGAGAACCTCAACATATATGTTCCCCGCCTTTCCTCTTGATTGCTGTTCCATGAGACGGGCAATATTCGAATCCCTCATGGGAGTGACGGGGTGATGCTGCATTCCCGATTCGCTGAGCAGCTGGTTTCCGACAAAGAGGTAACCGCGATAGAGGGTACGTCCGTTGACGGGAAGGGCGGGACAGAGGATGGTGAACTCCTCTCCCATCTCATCAAGGAGGGCGTCGGTTACCGGCCCGATATTTCCCTTTGCAGTGCTGTCGAAGGTTGAGCAGTATTTGAAGAAAATTTGTTCGCATCCCTTGTCGCGAAGCCAGTGAAGGGCTTCGAGGGAAAGGCGTATGGCCTCGTCGGCGGGACATGATCTCGATTTGAGGCTGAGGACATAGGCTTCGGCTTCCGCCTCGAACCTTTCGTCTGGAATACCCGTCGTCTGAATCGTTCTGATCCCGTTCGTTACCAAAAATCCCGCTATGTCGGTTGCGCCGGTAAAATCGTCGGCAATAACACCTATGTTCATTGTTTGCTTCCTTTATGGACCAGTTTCAGCAGCAGAGGGGAACAGAGGAAAAGGAGGGTCAGGGCAAGGAGCACCGCCGATATCGGTTTCTGAATAAAAATGAGTGCACTTCCACGTGATATTGAAAAAGCCTGCCGTATGGAACGCTCAAACCGTGTTGCCAGAACAAAGGAGAGAAGGGCGGGCGCTATCGGATAATTGTTCTTCTTTAAAATATAGGCAACCGCTCCCGCTCCTATCATGAACCATACATCGAACATGCTGTTGTTTACCGAATAGGATCCGACGATACAAATAACGACAATCATCGGCGCGATAATGCCCCGCGGTATACGGAGAATCGACATGAGAAAGGGAATGATGGCAAGGCCAGCAATCACACAGATCAGGTTTCCGATATACATGGAGCCGATAAGGCCCCAGACGAAGTCCGGCTGTTCGGAAAAGAGGAGCGGACCAGGTTGAAGCCCCCACATCATCAGGCCGCCGAGCAGAACGGCCGAGGTCGCCGATCCCGGAATTCCCAGGGAAAGCAGGGGAGCAAAGGCCCCGACAGCCGAGGCATTGTTGGCCGATTCCGAAGCCGCAACCCCCTCGATGGCGCCTTGGTCCATATTCTTATTTTTGCCGGTCTTCTTTTCCAGGATATACGCCAGAAAGGAACCGGTCGTTCCTCCAGCGCCGGGAAGAAAGCCGACAAAATTACCGAGGATCGAACTTTTGAGTATGGGCAGCGAGATCCGTTTGAGTTCTTTCTTATTGAGAATGCTTTCCCTGATGGTCAATCTTCGTCCGTCGGTAAGACTGTCGTCGTTTTTCCCCGCCATTAAATCCATCACCTGGGTAATGCCGAACATACCGATGACAAGGGGAATGAAGGATATCCCGCTTAAAAGATTAATGCTGCCGAAGGTAAAGCGGGGGGACCCGTCGGACAAAAGGTCCATGCCGATGGTTGAAAGGAGAATGCCGAGGCTCGTGGCTATGATCCCTTTGAGAAAGTCTTCTCCCAAAAGCCACCCGATGGATGTGAGTGCCAGAAAAATAAGGGAAGCTATCTCCGCCGGGCCGAATTTGAGACCAAAGTTGGCAATAACAGGACCGAAGACCGTAAGGGCGATGATTCCGATGGTCCCTCCGAAAAAGGAGGCGATGTTTGCGGTGAAAAGGGCTTTCCCTCCCTTGCCCTGGCGGCTGAGTGGATAACCCGCCATTGCGGTCATGACCGCCGGAGAATCTCCCGGGATGTTCAAAAGTATCGCACTGTATGAGCCACCGTACATGTTGCCGTAGTAGATACCTGCGAGCATGATGATTGCCGTGGTTGGGTTCATCTTAAAGGTCATGGGAAGAAGAAGAGAGACACCCGTTACCGCACCGATGCCGGGCATTGCACCGACGATGATACCGAGAAAGGCCCCGATTCCGGCAACCAGCAGATTATTAAGAGACAGGGCCGTGTTGAGGCCGTGCAAAAGCAGATCGAAGTTATTCATATTGCATCACCTCACATCAGATGAAAGAGGCCTGAGGGAAATGGAACCCTGAGCCATACACGAAAGACACCGAAGATAAAGAGTGTAAAAGCTAAGCTGACCCCAATGGATTTAAGAAACGAATATTTGCTGAGAAACTTCATCCAGAGGAACATCAGAAAAAATACCGCAAGGGAAATTCCAAGGGTCTGAATGAACACAATACCGACCACGCCTGCACCGATGGGAATAAATGCCGTGTAGTCGACGGGGGCTGGCTGTTCGTGTTTTCTTTTGCGAAGCGCTACCACCGCAACGGAAGCGATAAGAGCGACGATACCGAAGAGAACAGGGATAAAACCTCCGCCTGGAATGCCGTCGGGCCAAAATCCGTATCGGGTTATCCCTTGATCTATCCAAAAGGCCGAGATAGCTATTATGATTACCGAAATTACGAGATCCATTGGTTAACACTCCTCGAAGAAATCGAAATGGGAAAAGAGCGGGAGAATCCTTGAAGTATCTCGGATTCTCCCGCTATTCGTGTTTAGAATGTGAAGTCGGCCAAACTACTTGAACAAACCGATGATGTTGCCCATTTGATACAGCCGCTCCGCCATTCTTTCATGGTATTCGGCATATTCGTCAGCAGGCATAAATTTTGCTTCCAGACCGTTTTTCCTGATGTAGTTGTTTTTCCAGGTCTCGGTTTCGGTTACTTTCTGCATAACATCACTCCAGTACTGCTGCACCTCGGGACTCATTCCGGGCCCTCCCATGATCGATCTGAACATCTGAAACTCAATATTCGGATATCCCAGTTCGGCAAAGGTAGGCACCGTTTCAAGGGGGGCCTCAAGCCGATCGGTGGAGAAGGCGGCAAGGGCAACCATGGTACCCGCCTGGATCTGACCAAGGCATTCATTGGGATTGAAGATACCAAGCTGGATATGATCGCCGAGAAGGGCCGTTGCGATTTCGCCCGCCCCGTCGAAATAGACCGTTGAAAATTCGGCCTCTGTTTCCATGTTGATTTGTGCGACGCAGAGTTTATCCAGATTGTCGGCAATTCCAACCAGAATACTTTCCGGATGTTCCTTGATAGCCTTCAAAGCGCCTTGGAAATCCTTGTACGGGCCGTCGGCCTTTGCAACAAGGAGAACATTATCCATGGCAAGGTTTGCGACAGGTGTAAACTCCCTGTCCTGAATGGATTTGTTTGCCCGTGCCGCCAGGGCATGCGCCGCATTCATGGTGAAAATCGTATAGTTGCCGTCTTTCTTCCCCATGATATAGGCATGGCCTGCCGCACTTGCCCCACCAGGCTTATTGACGATGACCATGGTTCCATCCACCAGATTGTTTTCATGAATGATTTCAAGAATCAAACGGGCCAGCGTGTCGCTACCGCCGCCGGCACTTGCCGGTACCACGAATTCCACGACATTGTCCGGATAGATCGCCGCTCCTCCATCGCCTTCCGGTGTTCCGTTTGCAAATAGACTTGCCGTCAGCAAAACTGTTACTGTCAGCATAAACACAGCTCTTTTCATTTCCTTCTCCTTGTGGTGTACATAGTAAAAATTCAAAGCCTCTCGATTACCCGGGATTCGGTCGACTTTTTTCTACCTTGTTCTTTAGCGTTATAAAGCAAACAACATGCCAATGTTTGCGCTGTTGGTGTTTATAAAACCAACTTACGGTATATTAACAAATTAGCACGCTACTGCTGCGAATCGGATTCATATCCCAGTTCCTCCTTGATTGCATTCGTGCAATGAATTCAACCATTTTCTTGTGACTTTGCAATATCTATACAGTTCATAGTGCGAAAATGGTATCCTGCTCCTCTCTAAGCTTCCAAAGAATCGCATCATCCGGTCGTTCCAGCATATCGGCATTCAACAGGGTTCCTGCCGGTATATCCTCTTTGAGCCGTGCACCGTCGGCAAGATAGTAGGGAAGTTGCGTATGAGCCGATATGCCCTGAGCCGGGAGCAAAATCCCTTCAAAGCCCTCTATGATGTGATGGTGTCCCTTTGCCTGTAGCTCCGTACCCTTGGTCATCGGTTTTACCGATCGGGCCACGAGGTCATAGCGAGGTTTTGGATCAGGACTGCTGGTCGGCAATCCTAATAATCCGACGGAAAGAACACTGAAGAGCGCCTCGAATCCGAGGTAGTGGGCAGGATAGTATATCAAAGCCGTCTTTTTGTTTCGACTTACCGGAACCCCCTTATCCTGAAGTACCTGCCACGTCTCTTCGTCGTCACAGGCTACCACGACATAGACGCCTCCCTCCAGGCTCTGTTCATCGGGACGCCGCAAGCAGTTGATGACATCGATTCTCGCCTCACCCGAGAAGAGCCCTCCCATTGTTTCCGGGCACATAAGATCGGGAATCTCAACGGCACGGGCGATGGGGCAGTGGAAGCTGGAGATATCGGGACTGAATTCCGGAAGATGGTTGCAGACAATAGACATTTCGGCAAGGTCCGGTATGGCCCGCTGACCAAAATCGGATAAAAGCGCGCTCCGCTGCTCTACGGTCTGCCGGCCATTTTCTCCTAAACGCCAAACCTTCTCGAATCCAGACACCTCCTCCGTTCTGTCCAGCACCTGCATGGTTGAGTGTTCCGGATCAAAGATGAAATCATATTCACTCGATTTTCCTATGCTCACGATGGAGAGTCCTGCCTTTCGTGCCCATGTGACCAGGCCGATGAGAAGAGCCGGCTGATCTCCTTCAGCCAGAGAGTAGATTACTCCCTGTTCCCTTGCCTTTTTTGCAAGAAGTGATCCGACGACGGAATCCGATTCCTTTGTCACCATCACAATATGCTTATGGTGCTCGATAGCAGAAAGGGCATATCGTGCCGATGCCTCGGGATTTCCGGTCCCTTCCACAACAAGATCGCAGGGCATGCTCATTGCCGTATCGATGTCGGTAAAAACAAGATACATGCCTTTTTCGAAGGCTGACAGCCCTTCTGCTGTGGAACTGCAGAGGGCAATGTTCTCCCGCTTGATACCTACCGACAGATACGCATCAATACACTTCTGTGCGGTTCTCCCGCAAAGAATACGGATCGATATTGCATCGTTCCGTGAGCCGTAAATAAAAAGGGAATGGTTGAATCCCCGAACACCGATAACGGCAACTTCCAGTTTCTTTTCCCCTTTTGTGGAAAAAAGTAGATCGTAGTTCATTGCATCTTCTCCAGGTAGAAAGTCTTACACATCTAAAGCAAATAGAATGCCAAGAACGGCCTTTATGAATGAAAAAAGAGGTAAAACTATTATGGAGAATCTATTTCTATACGTTATAATAACAAACTTGCTGCTGCCTTTTTTATTCTACGGGCGGGATGAAATTGTTTGACTATACGGTATTGCAATAATGCAACTATGGATGCATACCTGCAAACTGCTTCAAGGGGGAAAAGATTTGATCCGCATTACGTTTATTGTTCCTTACGCATCGATGAAGGGAACCGTCGAAGAGATTTTCTCCCAGCACCCGGAACGGTCGGTCATCTCGCAGTCCGTCATCATGAGGACTTTTGATGAGATCGATACCCTAAACCTTGATACCGATATTGTTATTGCCAGGGGCTATTCCGCCAACCGAATAAAAAAGCTCGGTATTCCATTGATCGACATGACTGTTACCGGTTTCGATATTACCACCGCTTTGAACAGCTGTATCAATCGTTACAGGCCGGAGAAGATTGCAATCATCGGTCCCCTCAACACGGTTTACGGCATCGACGAGATAAAGAATGTGTTTCCCTGCTGTATCGAAGGATATCAGGTCGATGATCCTGTCTATCTTCCGGAAACGATCGACAGGGTGATGCAAGAAGGGGCGGAAGCGGTTATTGCGGGAAGGACAGGCTATTACCTCTGCCGGGATCGGGGAATCAACAGTATCATGATAGAATCGGGGCGTAAAACCATCCTCCAGGCCATTGATGAGGCGGTCCGATCTATTCGATTAATGAGAAGGGAACGGGAGCGAAGCGACAGGTTCAAGAGCATTATGGATTACTCCTTTGAGGGAATCCTCTCCATTGATCGGGAAGGGGCCGTTGCCGTTGCCAACAACCATGCGCTGAAAGTGTTTCCAGCCTTGGAAAAGGCGAAAAATCCTCTGGCGGTAAAAAAGCTACTTCCGCAAGTGGATTTGAGTGAGGTCCTCCGTTCCGGAAAGAAGATCCTCGGCGAGTTGGTGCTTATCGGAAAACGGATGTATACCCTCAACTGTGCGCCGGCCGGGGATGCCGGAGCGGTGATCACCTTTTCCAATGTTACCGAGATTCAGGAAATGGAGGGAAAGATTCGCACGAAGCTGCATAAGAAGGGCCTGGTGGCAAAGTACAGCTTTGCAGATATCATCGGAAGCGGGACTGCCATCGGTGAGGCTGTAAGGGTCGCACGAAAGTTTAGTCAGGTGGAATCGAACATCTTTATCTTTGGAGAGACGGGAACAGGGAAAGAGCTTTTTGCCCAGAGCATTCACAACGACAGCAGAAGGCGCAATCAGCCCTTTGTTGCTATCAACTGTGCAGCCCTTGCCGAGGATCTTTTAGAGAGCGAGTTGTTCGGCTATGTGGACGGCGCTTTCACCGGTGCATCCAAGGGAGGGAAGGTCGGACTTTTCGAGCTGGCCCACAGAGGGACCGTGTTCCTCGATGAGATTGGCGACATTTCTCCCAAGCTGCAGAGTCGTCTCCTCCGGGTCCTGCAGGAACGGGAGATCATGCGTATCGGCCATGACCAGGTGATTCCCATCGACATTCGCATCATTTCGGCATCGAATAAGGACCTTAAGGCCCTTGTCGCCGAAGGAAAATTCCGGGAGGATCTTCTCTACCGACTCAATGTTTTGAAGCTGACGCTTCCTCCCCTTTGTGCCAGGGGACGGGATATCATTGACCTCTGTTACCATTTTATAGAGCAGAATCGCTCGCGACTTCATTCAGGCCTTCGTCGCCTGACCCCGTCGGCCGAACAGGTGATTCTGGAAAGCGGCTGGCCCGGAAATGTACGGGAGCTCTATAATTTTTGTGAACGGCTTTGTGTCCTGTCCGAAGGAGATACCGCAGACCTCAAAGAGGTCGTTTCCTGTATGGAACAACCCGCCCCCTCCCTGCGGCTTCAGCCGCAGGGGATTTCACTCGCGCAGGTATACGAAACGCGTGAGAAAGAGGCCATTGAAAAGGCCCTTGAGCTATCTTCGAGCAAAAAAGATGCGGCCCGACTGCTTGGTATCGACGCAAGCACCCTGTGGCGAAAGATGAAAAAGCATCACTTGTAGTTGTAAAAGATGCTTACCTGATGCATATCTCCACCGGAGTTCAAACCGAAAACCCGCTCGAGAAGCGAGGCGGTAAAGCCTCCCAGATCAAGATCCTTACACTCCTGCGGATCGATCCATAGATATGATTCCGCTTCATCGTTCAGTCTCACCTCGGATGAGTCGCTTCTGCAAAGGTAATCGATAAAGATGAAATGCTTTCGGCTGTGATATTTTTCACTGAAGATGGACTCCTGCAAACCTATAAGCCTGATATCGTGGATCTGCAGGCCCGTCTCCTCAAGAATTTCTCTTTTCAGCGCCTCTTCCATCTTCTCTCCCCACTCGATGTGGCCGCCGGGAATGACATATTTGTCTTCCCACTTGTGCGACCTGCAGAGAAGAAGCTTCCTCTCCGGGTTAAGAATGACCGCGCTGACGGTCGGCTCCGGATAGCTCATTGAACCTCCTTTCGAAAGGTAATAATATCGCTGATAAGCTTTTGGCAGGCTTTCTCTTCGCTTTCGTCTGCCATGGCGGAAAAATAGACCGTACCATCCTTCCAGCTCCATGAGGTCATACGCACTACTGTCGGCTTCTCGCCTTCATAGCTGGTCATTCTCATCCCCCACCATCTCGTCCTGTCTACCCTCAGGCCTATATCAAGTTCTGCTTTATCGATGACGTATTCCGGGCTCTCTTCCGTATCCGAATTAGGATCCCTGGTTGAGAGTACTATCTCCAGGCTGTATCCTTCGTGATTTTCGCTGGCAAGATCATAACGTACCCAAAGCGTTCTGACCAGCTTTCCGTTCTTCGCATACTCCTCGATACATTTTGTTGCTGAATGGTGGTCTGGGAGTGATGCGTCGAAGCCCAGCTCCTTACTCAACTCTTTATTTGAACTATCGGGGCGAAACTTTATGACAGGCATCGGCCAGGCCTTAAAGGCTTCCAGTTCCTGCTTTGTCGCCGCTCTTCGGATAATCGTGGGCGGCTCTTCAGGGGAATCCCCTGCCTCAAAGAACCAAAACTCATCTTGAGAATCATACCATGCGTCCAATACCCGGCGGCTGTGCTCCGCCTCAATATAGGCAAGTCGGTCACGATCGTCAGGTTTCCATTCTCCCATACTTGCCGCCCCCGTTTGCGTTGCATATCTGATGAACCAGTCGTGCTTTCTGAGATCGATATCATCCCGGAACACTACTCTGTCTCCTGATTCGCTTATACGATAATCGTAGTCCTCAATGGCAAGTCGTCCGTCGAGAATCACCAAAAGGTCGTCCATTGTCGTCGCAATACCGTGAAGCACACACTGCTGGGGGTGTAACGGCTCGCCTTCCATATGCACGATATAGTCATCAAAGGGGATGCTTAGATGAAGCTCGAGCTCGCTTGTCGATTGATTGTAACGCCACTGTTCGGATGAAAGCTCTATCTTTCGGGATCGATCGGAATCGTCGATCAGCATAACGGAGCTGATGTGCTGGTAGACCCAGCCGCTAAAAATTTTCCCCTCATCATCTTTTCCTGTATTGACCACTGCGATCGCATCGCTTGTTCTCCGTTTTTCGGGTGCTGCCGTCACACACGAGAGGAACACGCTTCCCGTTGAAAGGAGCAACATACAGATAAAAGCAATTGTTTGCAGTATATGATTTTTCATTCTCTATCCTCCTGGAGCTAACGTAGATGCAAAAGCGACACCTTGGTATCATCCAAAAGTATGATTTTAGCCGTTTCGAAAGAGAGCGGACAATTCTGTCCTGTTCCGTGACCCTGTTTTTCTAAAAATAGATGCAATATGGGTTTTAACCGTGGGTAAGGATATGAAAAGCGACTGGCAAATTTCTGCGTTTGTTTTCCCTTGAAGCAGGAGGGCCGTGATTTCCGTTTCTCGCGGTGAGAGTGCGTAGCTTTTTGCAAACTCTTCCGTCCCCACCTTCTGCCGATAGCGGGGGCCGTTCAGCATCAGGCTTGCAAAGGCGGCACATAGCAAGAGCATAATACGAAAGAACAATATCACCGCTGTCGGCATGATGGAAAAAAGCGAAAAAAGTGCGGCAACGGCGAAAACGACAAAGAAGACCTTCCACAGGCGGATGCTCTTTTCGTAGCGGACCAGGTTTTTTTGCTTTGTATCAAGGCGGTAGAATATCAATGAGGCAATAATCCAAAGAATAGCATCGGACGCAAAATAGAACCCCCGAAGCAACTGCAGTGAACTTCCGAAAAGGACCAGCCCGGAAAAAATCACGACGGGAAGGAAGGCAAGAGAAAAGGACTTTGGGAAGGAATATGATTGACCCATAAAAAGTTTCGCACTTTTCATCAGGAGATAGGCGCTGCAGGAGAGTAGGTAGATCCCCAGAGCAAGAAGAAATCGCAGGCCGGAGGCGTAGGGAAAATTCTCAAGCCACGGTGGTGCTCCCCATGCATACAGCAGGGAGCAGATCAGAAAAAAGAGAAGGGATACGATGAACGAAAAGAAGGTAAAGGGAAATGTTATCTGGTCCTTTTTCATCATCTTCGGTTTTTCCTATAAAGGGAGCCATAAAGAAAATTTGCAGCCGTTGGGGAGCAGGTTTTCCACGGTGATAGAACCCTTGTTCTTTTTGATGATGTTATAACTGACGGAAAGGCCAAGGCCGATATTTCCACTGTTGGATTCTTTCGTCGAAGTGAAAGGAAGGAATATGTCGTTTGGATTTTCAAGTTTGATACCCGTGCCGTTATCTCTGATGGTGATGCAAGCCTCCGGCTTTCCCTCTTTTTTCATCTCGTGGGCGGTGAGTGCTATGGTACCGTTGCTGCCTATTGCTTCAAAACTATTTTTCAGAAGATTAAGAAGAACCTGTTTTATCTCATTTCGGTCGGCAGAGACCAGCAGGGGCCGGTCGTCGGTTACAAAATGGATCTCAATATGCTTTGCCTGTGCATTGAAACGGACAAGGTTGATCAGTTCTCTTATGAGAGAGACAATATTGAAAGGCTCTGTTGACAGTTCCCTGTTTTCCGAAAAGGAAAGAAGGTTCGCCACGATGTTTGCAATGTATTCGAACTGCTCCTCGAGATTGTCGATAAGTTTTTTAGATTCCTGATTTCCCTCCGTTAGCCATTTTAGTGATTCGAGATAATTATAGATGATTCCCAAGGGATTATTGATTTCATGGGCAACCCCTGCGGCAAGAAGTCCGAGTGCGGCAAGTTTTTCTGAAAGGATGAGCTGTTCCCTCATCCTTTCCCGTTCGGTGATATCTTCGAGAATGATGATATATCCCAGAGGGTGAAGACCATCGAGAACGGGATAGACAATGAAATTCGCTTGCATATTTTTCCCGTTCACTTTCAGAGGAATATCAAAAAGCATGGTCTCTTTTTTCCTGTGGATGGCCTTTTGAATTTTTTCCATGGCCTCTTTATCACTACCTTGAAAAAGGCCCTCGATATGAACATTGAAATCGAGTCTGTTGAGGCTGAAAAAATCCCTGGCCGTATCGTTGATTAACTTAACGTTATATTTCGTATCAAGAACCAGAAGATTGATGGGAAGACTTTTTAGTATGGCTTCGTTATAACGAAGCAGTTGATAGAATTCACTATTCGAATGCTGCCGGTCCTCTCTTTCCGACATTTGCGTATAGGCTATACGTATAAGGTTTATTTTGTCGATCCGGTTTGTCTCTTCGCTCAGCAGTAGTTCACCATGACGGATAATAGAAACCCTATCTGCTATGTGATAAACATCGTCGATCTGGTGGGTAATAAAAAGGACCGACGATCCCTCGTTGGTTAATTGATGAAGCATAGGTATGATCTTAATCAGATTGATCGAAGAGAGTTTTTCAAGGGTTTCGTCAAGGATGAGCAGACGAGGTTTTTTGTACAGTTCCCTGAGAATGGCGACAAGGGCCCTATCTGCCATGTTAAGATTGGCTGTTCTTGCCAGTGGGTCGAGGTGGAAGCCATGCTGCTTTATATAATTTTGAGCCTCGAGTCGTATCGCTGCGGCATTAAAGAATGTAAACAGACCGCCAATGATATCTTTATTGCCGATGAAAAGATTTTCAGCAACATTGTACGCCTTTGAAAGCGGTATTCTCTGTTTTACCAGGCAGATGTTGGAGCGATCGGCTTTTTGATTTACATAGTTTTGCTGGGCGACTCCCTTCATGAAAAAGCTTCCGCTTTTTATTGGAACTTCACCTTTTATCAAGAGCGCCAGCGAGGATTTTCCTGCACCATGTTCCCCCACCAGTGCATGAATTTCTCCAGGCCTGATGGTGAGTGAAATATCCGAAAGAACGGGCACTTCACCATAGGCGGCACTGATATGTTCCAGCCGAATCAGATCATCCCTCGATGCCATATCTGAGCAACTTGTTATACAGTGTGCTGCGGCTGATATGAAGGTGTCGTGCACACTTTGATTTATTGTAATGGAAACGCTGGAGCGTTTTGACCAGGATCTCCTTCTCAGACAGCTCAAAAGCCCCCTGTCTCTCCGACGGCAGATTTCGTATGGAAAGAATGTCGGCAGGTAATTCCTGGATGTGTAGTATCGAATCCGATGTCATGGTGCATGCATAGTGAATACAGTTTCTCAGCTCTCGTACGTTACCTGGCCAGTGATACACCAAGAAAAGGTCCTGAACTTCCGAGGTAATTCCCGTGATGGGCTTCTTATGCTCCTTGGAGTAGGACGCAAGAAAATATTCGGTTAAGGGTACAATATCTTCCCTTCTGTCGCGCAAGGGCGGAATTTTGAGATGGGCGGCCTTGAGACGGTAATAGAGGTCTTCCCTGAATTTCCCCTGTTCGATCAGTGTCTCAAGATTTTTATTTGTCGCTGCAATGATATTCACATCGATCTTTATTGTCTTACTGCTTCCGACCTTGCGTATTTCCTGGTTTTGGAGGACCCGAAGGATCTTAGCCTGAGTAGACAACGACATATCTCCTATTTCGTCCAGAAAAAGCGTATTATTGTGCGCTTTTTCAAAAAGACCGACATGGTCGGAGACGGCCCCTGTGTAGGCCCCCTTCTCATGACCGAAGAGTTCGTTGTCGAGAAGTCCTTCGGTGAGCGCCGCACAGTTCACCGTCACCATCTCCCGATGACCTCTGGGCGATCTGAGATGAAGATGCTGAGCGAAAAGCTCTTTTCCTGTTCCGTTTTCACCGGTGATGAGCACCGGCAAGTTTGCCAATGCAAGCTTTTTCATCTGAAGAAGGAGTGCTTCTATTGCTTTATTTTTGCTGATAATAGGAGGCGCCTGTCTGAGAACCTTCTCCTTGAGTGAAGAACGTTCATTGTCAAGCTCATTGAGGCGGGATATGGTGGCAAGCAGCCGCAACAGTTTTTCGAAGCGGATTGGCTTTTGAATGTAATCAAACGCACCATATTTTATTGATTCTACCGCCGTCTCGATCGTGCCATATCCCGTTATCATGATGACCGGGAGTTCCGGTTTCCTTCGTTTTATTTCTTTGAGAAGGTCGATGCCGGAGATGCTTCCGAGCATAATGTCGATGAGGACTGCTTCACAGTGACGGGTTCCAAGAAGTGCCATTCCTTCTTCGGCATGTGTGCTGTAATGACAGTCTATTTGATGAAGGCTGAGGCTTTGCCGCATGCTTTCGCAATATGCTTCATTATCATCTATCAATACAATTTGCATACTTCTTTCATCACTCTGTACAGACATATTGTCCAAAAATTGTACAACTCAATACCATGATCGTCAACGAAAAACTTGTTTCGGCCCATAGATGATTCTAACTTGATAGTATGTAATAAAATGGTAGAATCCTGTATCGGTACTCCTGGTTGGTATGTTTTTTGCTGTATCTCTGATGCATGGCATGCAAAATCATAGTAAGGAGTGATCCATGGGCAAATTGAGAAAACGGATTGCCGCTGTCGCCTTAGTAGTAGTGTCGGCAGCTGTTTGGGCAAACGGTGGCGGAGAGCGTATGAGCTATGAAGCGAGGGTTGTGGAGAAGGCACAGGGTGCACGAAAGGTAATATTGGATACCGACATGGTGGAACTGTTTGACGACGGCATGGCCATGATCCTTCTTGATCGCTCTCCGCATACAGAACTTCTCGGAGTTACAGTAGTGTCCGGGAACACGCCAATGCCCCGTGGTATGGCAACTGGTGTACGACAGCTGGAGGCCATTGGTTCTACCGTTCCGCTTTATGCAGGCAGCCGTTACGGAATTCGCTCCTGGCGGGCTGTGCCCGAGGTCCTCTCCGCCGAGCTGGCAATAAGTCCTGTCGTCTCGTGGGGCGGATATTTGCGGTCCGCTATCGACCCTGAAACCTACAGTGGTATTGAATTCGATCCCATGGCACGATGGGCGGAACTCTATAAGACTTTATACAATGAAAGTCCTGTTTATCCCTATGTCTACGATACGGAAAATCCCGATCCTCAAGGAAGAGATGAAGCCGTAGATTTTCTTGTAGATACCGTAAATATGTACCCCGGAGAAGTGACCATTGTGGCTATTGGCCCTCTTACCAATATCGCCAGGGCCATCATGAGAGATCCATCCTTTCCGTCAAAAGTAAAAGAAATAATCTATATGGGCGGTTCATTCTTTTTGCCGGGCAATTCTTCTGCAGCTGCCGAATTTAACTGGTGGGCCGATCCCGATGCCGCAAAGATCGCTCTTCGAGCAGTATGGGGGGATCCCGAGTCTGAATCCTATAAGCGCTATGGAAACCAGGTCATTTCCGGTTTGGAGGCAAACCACAATACCGGGGGAATGCCGCTTGAACTCTACAAGAAGATGGTAGCCCACACCTTCCCAGGCCTGCAGCCGCTCTTTTATAAGCGGGGTATGGATGATGCACCGACGAATATCTGGGACCTTTTTGCGGCGGCATATCTGATCGATCCTTCGATCGTGCTTTCCTGGAATAATGACCCTCGGCCTGCGGACAATAGCCCGCAACCCATATATGGCGTCTATGTTGATGTGAACGCCGAGATGGGCCCCGATTACGGGAGGAGTATCGCCTATGAAAAAGAGCAAGGACCTGTCGGCAGCAAAAAGGCCGCAATACAAAACTTCATCGACGAAGAAAAATTTTGGAATGAAATCGTGTACCCTCTATTAGTTGATCCGGAAAATAGGTAGCCGGAAGGTTTACTGTTGGGAAAAAGCAGCCTCTCTACGGCTGCTTTTTTGTTATACGGCCGTCGATGGCATGCTGCAAGAATCTGAAAAGAAGGTCTGACACTCCTGTAGCGGAAGTCGGCAGAGTGTCTGGACAAAGTGTCCTAAAATTGAACATATGGCTATACGTCTTTCTGTTCTGAATGGAAGTTGTTTTTTTAATTTATTCTGTTGAAATAAGATATTTCCTTAACGCTTAAAACTTTCCTCTTGGTACGCTTCTTGCATTCGATACATGCATGCACATGCAAAATTATTTTTGAGGAGTGGTCCATGAAGAGATGTACAGATGGGAAAACCGGAAAGGTGCTATTTCTGATTCTTACCGGCTTGATGATTATTGCCGCCCCTGTGTTTTCAGGTGGAAAGAAAGAGAGCGGCAGTGATAAGCCGGTTGTCGGGTTGGTGATGAAGTCTTTGGCAAATGAGTTTTTTAAGACCATGGAAGAGGGGGCGCGAATGTTTGCCGAAAAAGACGGAAGCTTCGAGTTGATTCCTGTCGGTATGAATTCCGAAACTGATATCGATACCCAGGTAAGTGCCATGGAGCGATTTATCACCACCGGCGTCGATATGATCGTCGTTGCCCCTGCCGATTCCGTCGGTATGGTTAAATCCGTCAAAAAGGCTGTTGATGCTGGTATAACCGTTGTAAATTTCGACGTTACCTTGGACAAGGATGCACTTGAGGCTGCAGGACTCCCGAGGGATTTTCTTTTTGTCGGTCCGGATAACGCCGATGGCGCGGAGATGGTCGGCAATTATCTTGGCGATACCATCGGCAAAGGCGCCAAAGTGATCATTATCGAAGGTAATCCCGGTGCCGACAATGCAAAACAGCGAAAAGAGGGTTTTATGCGCTCGGTTGAAGCGTATAATTTCGACCTGCTTGCATCGAGAACCGCTCATTGGGAAACAGAGGAAGCCAATACGGTTATGACCAACCTGCTGACAAAGTATCCTGATGTGGAAGGAATCATGTGTGCCAACGATTCCATGGCTGTCGGTGTTGTGAAGGCCCTGGAAGCCGCCGGCCGGGCAGGAGAAATCAAAGTCGTCGGTTTCGATAATATCGGGGCCGTTCAGACCCTCATTAAAGAGGGAAAAGTTCTTGCTACCATTGATCAATTCGGTCCGGAAATGGCGGCGAATGCCATCAAGATAGGGTTCAGGATTCTTGGAGGAGAAAAATTGTCGGGATGGCAAAAGACCCCCATCAAGTTGGTAACGGCAGAGAATTTATAAACGTCTATATCCGGTGAGGGGACATCTGGTGTCCCCTCATTCTTCGAAAAGGAGAAGACTTGCGTGAGCCCCAAAACAATTGTGGCACTAAAAGGTGTATCGGTCCGGTTTCCCGGTGTAAAAGCGCTGGACAGGGTAGATCTTGATATCTATAACGGAGAGATCCATGTCCTGTTGGGAGAGAACGGAGCGGGAAAGTCCACTTTGGTAAAGACGCTCTGCGGTATATATAAGCCGTCCGAAGGTGAAATTTTTTTCAGCGGTAAGAGGTATGAACCTAAGAGCACATTGGATGCCATCAAAAGCGGTATCCGCGTTGTGTATCAGGAGTTCAATCTTTTGCCCTATCTTTCCATTGCAGAAAATATCTTTTTTGAGCAGCTACCGAAAAAACATGGCTTTGTACAGTATAAGGTTCTTATGACAAAGGCCGCCGAACTGCTTAACGAGGTAGGTCTGGGATCGATTTCTCCTAGAACACCTGTTGAGCAACTTGGAGTGGCCCAGAAACAACTTGTTGAAATTTGTAAGGCCCTTTCGGCGGAGAGTAAACTGTTGATTCTTGACGAGCCTACAGCGACCCTTATGCCGGAGGAGATCGAAAACCTCTTTTCTCTGATTAGAAAACTGAAGGAGAAGGGGGTTTCCGTCATCTATATCTCTCACCGTTTGAAAGAGGTTTTCGAGATTGGAGACAGGATTACTGTGCTCCGGAACGGCTCTCTCGTCGGAACCCATCGTGCCGGGAAACTGGATATACCAGGTATCGTAAAAATGATGGTTGGGAAAGAGATGGCCTCCGAATATCCCTTTGACGCAGCCGTGCATCCCGGAACCTCCTTTTTTTCGGTAAGAAACCTTCGGTACAGAGGTAATCAGTATTCCGTTGATTTTGATCTTCGCCGGGGGGAGATACTCGGTGTTGCAGGACTTGTTGGGTCGGGACGAACAGAAACCATGCGTGCACTTTATGGTGCCGACAAGCGGGATTCCGGTAGAGTGACTCTCAATGGGCGGGAGATTTCTGTTTCGTCGCCGAAAGATGCCGTCAAAAACGGAATTTGTCTTTTGACTGAAGATCGAAAAAGCCAGGGTCTTGTCCTTGAAATGAGCTGTACCGAGAATATAACGATTACAAACCTGGAAGATGTCTCTTCACATGGCTTGTTGAAAAAAGAAAAGGAAGCCGAGGTAAGTCGTTCTTTGATTAAAAAACTTGGCGTACGAACAACATCGGAAAGGACAACCGTCAAAAATCTTTCAGGTGGGAATCAACAAAAAATTGTGATTGCCAAATGGCTGTACAGAAATGCGGAGGTCTTGATTTTTGACGAACCCACCAGAGGCATAGACGTGGGCGCCAAATACGAAATCTATCTTCTGTTGTGGAAACTTGCTGCGGAAGGGAAAGGGATTATTGTCATCTCTTCAGATCTTCCGGAGATTATGGGTATTTGTCATCGCATGTTGGTTTTCTCAAACGGAAAAATCACCGGAGAGTTGAAACGAAAGGAATTCAGTCAGGAGCGTATTCTCTCGCTTTCATATGCTGAGTATCTGAACCAAAGCAAGGAGACAAAGGAACGAAGGGATGGGTGACATGAAGTTTAAAGCAAACATGAATTATCTTCTCAGCGAAGGGGGTATCGGCATTATTTTGGTACTTTTGTTTCTTTTTTTTGCCGTGACTACCCCCCATTTTGCAAGTTTTCAGAATATTTCAAATATCTTTACCCAGATTAGTATTAATACCATCATTTCCGTTGGTATGACCTTTGTTATTCTGTTGGGCGGCATCGATCTTTCGGTCGGATCGCTCCTCGCACTTTGTTCTGTCGCGGCAGGCATGGTTATGAGTAAAGGAACGCTTTCTCCCTGTTTATCCATTTTTATTGCTGTTTTCTTGAGCATCGTTATAGGTATGTTTGTCGGTCTTGCAAACGGAGCAATTTCCGAGAAATGGAAAATCCATTCCTTTATCGTGACTCTCGGAATGCTGAATATAACAAGAGGAATGGCCCTTCAAGTCAGTAATTCGCGGACCTTTTTTGATTTTCCCGCCGGTTTCAACAGTTTTGGGAATATAAATATTGTTGGGCTTCCCATTATTTTCGTAATTGCTCTCCTGCTTGTTATTTTAGGGCAGATAGTACTTACCCGGACTGTTTTTGGCCGCATGCTTATTGCTATTGGGAACAATGAGGAGTCTGTTCGGCTTTCAGGGCATAATACCGCGTTGTACAAGGTACTTGCCTTTGTCATTTGTGGTGCAAGTGTCGGTATTGCCGCGATTATGTATATGCTGCGTCTAAATATAGCCAGTCCTATTTTAGGGGTGGGCTTCGAGCTGAATGCTATTGCGGCCGTCGTTATCGGTGGGACCAGTATGAACGGCGGGAAGGGGTCGCTTCTTGGGACTTTTCTCGGTGCTTGTATCATGGGTGTGTTGAATAACGGGCTTTTGCTGATCGGGCTTGGAGACTTTGCCAGACAGATTGTGACGGGACTTATCATTATTCTTGCTGTCATTCTTGATCGGTATCGAAACAGTTTTTCTGCAAGGCTAAGGGAGGCTTAAAAATAATAGCGTTTTCCTTGATAAAGGATATACTGGTCGAATGTCAAAACATCTCAAGTGTAGTGCGGTTCTTATTTTTCTTATTATTGCGGCCTTGTTTGCAATAGGGCAGGTTCACCTACGGGAAGGCCGACCTCACAGGGTAACCGTGGCACTTGTCATGAAGTCTCTTGCCAATGAGTTCTTTTTGACGATGGAGCAGGGGGCGCGTGATCACCATATGAATAATGCAGAACGTTACGATCTCCTGATCTATGGCATCAAGGATGAGCAGGCGGTAAGCCAGCAGATTCATATTGTCGAACAGCTGATGGCAATTGATGTAGATGCCATCATTATCGCACCTGCCGACTCAAAGGCCTTGGTCCCTGTTTGTCAAAGGGCGATGGCGTCCGGGGTTGCCGTAGTCAACATAGACAATAAATTTGATGCGACGGTCATTGCGGAACGCGGTTTACATATTCCTTTTGTCGGGCCTGATAATTATCAAGGGGCCAAGGCCGCAGGAGATTATCTTGCCGATCATCTATCCTCCGGAAACCAGGTCGCCATCATTGAGGGAATCCCTTCTGCCTATAACTCTCAGCAGCGTTGTCTTGGTTTCAGAAAGGCTATGGACGACGCCGGAATAATTATAGTCGATACCAGGCCGGCGCTGTGGGAGATGGACAGGTCGTATACTACGGTTATTTCAATCCTCAACGAACATCGGAATGTGCGTGCCTTACTCTGCGCAAACGATAATATGGCTTTAGGAGCTGCAGCAGCGGTGAAGGCTGCTTCAAAAAGAAATTCAATGTACATCATCGGTTTCGACAATATTTCAGCGGTAAATAATGAGTTGAAAAAGGGCGATATTCTTGCCACGGTAGATCAGCATGCTGCTCTGATAGCGGTGAACGGTATTGAGATGGCTCTCAGCATGCTTAATGGTGAGGATGTTGATTTGGTATGTACAACACCTGTTGAACTGGTAACTGCCTATGAATAGGTTTGTTGCATTTTTTACATCCAAATTCCGAAGTATCGCCGGTGAAATTGATAATGTGAGCGGCCTTTTGTTGGCTCTTTGTGCCCTCATTTTGTTTTTTTCCCTGCGTAGCGACCATTTCCTTTCCGAAAAAACTTTGGTCACAATTGCCAATCAAATTCCCGTGCAAATGGTACTTGCGGTAGGTATGACCTATGTACTTATCATCGCCGGGATAGATCTTTCTATCGGATCGGTTTTGGCCCTGTGCAGCACAGTACTCAGTCTCTTACTCATACGGTTTCATATGCCGCTGCCGGTTGCACTCCTTTTTACAACTTTGGCGGGCATCCTTTCCGGTTTTATCAACGGTCTGCTTTCTGCTTGGCTCTCGATACCAAGCTTTATCGTTACTCTTGGTATGATGGAAATTGCCCGGGGCCTTGCCTATATCCTTTCGGATTCACGTACGATCTATATCGGAACCGGGATAGCCTGTTTTACGGCTTCTCTCTGGGGTGGTATCTCCGTAGCTTTTCTTATTGCCATCGCCATATCGGTAGTCGGCCAACTCCTTCTAAAATATACCGTCTTGGGGACCTATCTATCGGGAATAGGAACAAAGGCTTCGGATATGCCTTTGCCCGATGCCTTGATTCGCAAAATAAAGATATTTGTTTTTTCGATAATGGGAATGCTTGTTGCGCTTGCCTCGATGCTCCATACGGCGAAACTTGAAGCAGCCGATCCCAATGCCGGTTCAGGGCTGGAACTCCAAGTCATCGCTTCGGTGGTGATCGGCGGTACAAGTCTTTTAGGTGGCAAAGGCTCGGTGGTCAATTCGATGTTCGGTGTTCTTATCATGGCAGTTTTGCAGACCGGTCTTGCACAGCTAGGGGTTGATGATCCCCTTAAGCAGCTGATAACCGGTCTGCTCATCATCATTGCGCTGCTCTTGGATCGATACAGGGAACAGCAGTGATCACTTTTCCAAAAGCCGTTCGGCCAGAGACCTGAAGTCTATGCCATTTTCTCTGCCGATTCTTTCCTGCCAGCCATCGGGAATGGCAGATAGACCTGAGAAGGCCCCGCACAGTGCGCCTGTTATGGCCCCATTGGTGTCGGCATCATCACCGATATTAATGACGGTAATCAGGCCGTCGCGAAAGCCTCCCTGTGCGGCATAAAAGACGCCGAGGGAAAGAGGAATCGACTCGTAGCTTTTCATGCCCGCACCTATATGCTGGTAGAGAAGATAGGCAACATCGGAAAGTGGACGATGCGTGTTTTCTTCCACGATTCGTTTTGCCAACCTGATTCTGACGCTTACCGAAGGAGCCGGGATGTCATGTCCGGCAGCCTCTCCCTCTTCCGCGGCTCCGGCAGCCGACTCAATAATCTGCTGTGGCGTATAGCCCCCTTCTGTGGCAAGGGCAACGGCAAGGGCAACGGCTGCCGTTGCGGCAACCGCAGGCTTGCTTCCGTGGGAGGGCAGGGCGGAAGCGATGGCGGCTTTAAGGCACGCTTGGGGTCTACCGTGAAAAAATATGCCGACAGGAGCGACGCGCATGGCCCCGCCGTTGGTGTCCCCCCCCTCCGCCGCCTTTTGATAATCGCCTCCGGCTATGATCGTCTCGAGAAATTTTCTTGTACTGGGGCCGATAACCGTGCTTTCGAGCATCTTTTTCTCTATTGCCCACTGTTTCATTTTATGTATGAAAAGTGCCTCGTCGAAACCCTTTGCCTCGCAAAGTACCTCGGAGATGATGAGGCTCTCTTCGGTGTCGTCGGTCACCTCGGCCTGATGAAGCCCGCCATGGGCGATCTGCTGGCTTGCGGGAGTGAGAAAATCGTCAATCCGGCCATAGACATGTCGTATCGTATCCGGGGACATGAAAGAGGCAGGCATGCCCATGGCATCTCCTATGGCTGAGCCGATGAGGCACCCGGCGGCTTTATCGATCATACTCTCAACTCCTTTCCGTTTGTTACTATCAATTCGACATCATCAAGAGAGAAATTCCCGTGTGGGCCCCATATCCTGGTGGCAAGGGAACCACAGCCGTTGGCGATCTGCAGAGAGCGCTTCAGCGGGGCGCCTACCGAAAATCCGTAAAGCAGTCCCGATGCAAAGGCGTCTCCCGCCCCAGTGGTGTCGATACGTTTACCGGCATAAGGCCATACATGCAACGTTTCATTTCCGGTGTAGGCTGTTACACCTCTCATCCCCTCTTTTCGTATGACAAGCTCCACTCCCACATCAAGGAGATGGGAGACAATTCCGTTATCGACGCCTATACACGTTCCCAGACGCTTCAATTCTCCTTCGTTAGGCGTAATACAAAAAGCGAGTTTTAGGATTTCCGTAAGCACCTCTTTCCCAATGTTTTCCACAAGGGCCCCGGGGTCGAAGAGGATGCGGGTGCCGCCGTCCTTCAACCGTTTCAGGGCGTTGAGGATGGGCTCTCGATATTCCGGCTCCTGAAGGTAATAGCCGGTAAGGTAGAGAAAGGATGTCTCTCCCCTGAGCCGATCGGAAATCATCATAGGCCTGAACACCGATTCCGAACCCTTTCGGGTAAGAAAAGTACGTTCGCCCTCGTCATCAATGATATTTATGGAGAATCCGTTTGCCGCACCTTCTTGTCGAAGGATACAGGCTTCGGGTAATCCTTTCTGCCTGATATAGTTGATGAGAAGCTGATCTTCAATGCCGTCTCCGATCAGGGAAACGATGTAGGGATTGAGGCCGAGATTTTTCAGGGTCACCGCGGCATTGAGTGCACATCCCCCGGGAATGGTTTGGGCACTCTTGATTAAGGTATCTGTTCCGCGTTCCGGATAGTGGCGCACTTCTAGGTAGATGTCTCGTATCAAGCCGCCCATGACAATGATCGGTTTTTCATCTTGTTTCGTCATTACTATTCCTTTTCCCTTTCTAAGATCAAGGTGCTTTCCGGTTCCCATGAGAGAAAGATCGAGTCCCCGGCAACGAATTTTCGCTGTCCTGCAGAGATGTTCTGCTGCTGTACCTTGATCTCCTGCCCAAGGGCCCTGATCCTAAAAATCGAGAGATTTCCGGCATACGTAATGAATTCAATCTTCCCTCTGATTGCCTGATGCTCTTCCCTATCCGAGATCGTGATCTTTTCAGGGCGCACCGATACCGTGCAGTGTGTGCCGTCTTCCAGAAATTCATCGCAACGGAAAGGTAGATATTGCATTTCGTCCATCATGAGCCGATATCCATTATTTCCTTCGCACTTTACGACCCCTGAAAAAAAGTTTGCCTGGCCGAGGAAATCTGCGACGAAGCTGTTTTTGGGATGTTCATACACAGTATCCGGTGTATCAAGCTGGACAATCTTTCCCTTTTCCATAACGGCAATATAATCGGACAAGGTTAAAGCCTCTTCCTGGTCGTGGGTCACAAAGATAGTCGTGATTCCAACCTCTTTCTGGATTTGACGAAGTTCAACCTGCATTTCGACCCGTAGTTTTTTATCGAGAGCCGAAAGGCTTTCGTCGAGAAGGAGCAGGCTCGGCCTGATCACCAGTGCCCTGGCAAGGGCAACCCGTTGCTGCTGACCGCCCGAAAGCTGTTTCGGCTTCCGTTTCTCATATCCGGTCAACCGAACCATTTCCAGGGCTTCTGCAACCTTCTTTTTTATCTCTCTATGATTGTGGTTCCTCTGTTCCAGACCATAAGAGACGTTTTGTTCCACGCTCATATGGGGAAACAGGGCGTAGCTTTGGAAAACCATGCCGATATTACGCTTAAAGGTGGGGATTCCATTTATGATAGTGCCATTTAAACGGATGCTGCCTCCCTCCGGCTTTTCGAACCCCGCTATCAACCTCAGGGTTGTTGTTTTTCCGCAGCCGGATGGGCCCAATAGGGATAGAAAGGATCCTTCCTCGATATCAAAACCAATGTTATCCAGCACGGTCGTTCTGTCGTAGATCTTACTCAGCTCTCGCACTTCCAAATATGCCATCATGCATCTCCCTTGTCACTTTTGAAAAGTGCCCTGATTGATGATCTCATCACCGCCGCCGTGACTGCGATTAAACTCAGCGAAGCGAGCAGGATGATGGTTGCCACCGCGTTCATCTCCGGTGTGAAGCCGAACTTTATCGAAGAATAGATCTCCATCGGCAGGGTCGTGGTACCCGTGGGAATCAGAAAATAGGAAATAACAAAATTATCAAAAGAGATCATAAAGGATAGAAAACCGCCGGAAAGCATGGCGGGCAGCATCATCGGAAGGGTGACCCGATAAAAGGTCGTCCAATCGCTGGCTCCGAGGCTGCTCGATGCTTCCTGGGTTTCTTTTCCCATATCCCGGACACGGGCAATAATGACCAGTGCCGAGTAGGGGAGAGAAATAATCAAGTGTCCTATCAAGAGGAGAACAAAATTCCTGTCCAAGCCTAAACTTCGCAAAAGCAGCAGAAGGGATAGCCCCATGATCAGCCACGGCATCGTAAGCGGCAGCATAACCAGAGACTGCATGGCCGTTCGTGTCTTCCTTCCTGCAAGGTTCGTTCCAAGGGCCAGGGATGTGGCAAGAATTACCGACAGTACGGCCGTAACGGCTCCGATCCAAAGACTATTGATGGTTGCCTGAACAATTTTCTCATTCCCTGCCAGGGCCTTGTACCATTTGAGGGAAAACTCTATGGGAAGGGCGTTGTATTGTGACGTATTGAAAGACATCACCATGAGGACGACGATCGGCGTGTAAAGAAAGAGTAGGAGCAGGCCTGTGTATATCCATCCGAACAGTTTCTTAGCCATCGATACGCACCCTCCGATTTCGCAGGGCGGAGAGAATCCCCATTGAGGCAAGTACCATCACAAGGAGAAGAAAGGCTATCGCCGAGCCGAAGTTCCAGCCGTAAATTTCAAAAAACTGGTCTTCGATGACCGTACCTATGACCGATCCTTGTGTACCTCCCAAAATTCTCGGCTCGACGAAGCTGCCCAAACAGGGGACGAATACCAAAATGGCGCCGCTTATGATGCCCGTTTCGGTGAGGGGGAGAATAACGCGGCGAAAGGTCGTAATGGGTCGTGCTCCGAGACTGCGTGATGCCTCCAGCAGGGAATCATCTATCTTTTCCAGGGTCATGTAGATGGTGATAATCATATAGGGGCAGAATATATGGACCAGCCCGATAATGACCGCCGTCTGTGTAAAGAGGATACCCAATCCCTCTCCCGAGCTAAGATGCACATGCTGCAATGCGATATCAAGTATTCCGCCGTCCCGGAGAAGATTCATCCAGGAATAAGCACGAATCAGTTGACTCGACCAGAAGGGGATAATGATGAGCATGAGAATGATGTTTTTTCCCTTTGCAATGAGCTTTGCCAGAATAAAGGCCATAGGATAGGCAATCAACAGGCTGATCACCGTAACCAGAAGGCTCATTCTCATGGTTTTGAGGGTTAGTTTGAGATAGAATGATTTACTGAAAAATCTGGCATAGTTTGCCAGGCCTACAAATCCGCTGCCGTCGTCGCCCTGGAAGCTGTATGCGAACATGATAAACAGCGGTACAACGGCAAAGCTGATGAGCATGAAGGCCGACGGGCTTAATAAAAAGATTGTTTTCTTTTCCATGATACTACTCTGAAGAAAGATCCATGGCGGAACACTAGTAAAGGACCAAAGAGCCCGGCTCCCAAAAGAATCCGGGCTCACCATAACAAGACTATTACTTGGCCTTGACCTCCTGCCACAGCTCATTCCACTCGGTCTTTGTGCTGTTGTCCCGGTAGGCGATGAAGAAGAGCTTATTGATCGCATCTTCTCCAAGATTGTTCTCCTTCACAAACTGCGGATCCAACTCCTCTGCAACTCGCTGATTGACAGGTGCCGGGCCTCCGCTGGTAACCCATGCCTTCTGAAACGCCTCTCCGATCATGTAGTTGATGAATGCATAGGCCATATCCTTGTGGGGGGCATCTTTCACGATCGCCCAGTTGTCGACCCAGCCGATGGCCCCTTCTTTGGGAATCACGTATTCGATAGGTTCTCCGTTGAGCTTCATGGCAGCTGCCTGACCGCTCCACATCATGCCGACGGCGATCTGCTTGTTTGCAAAGAGCTTTGAGAATTCATCACCCGTCTTCCAGTATGTTCTGTTCAGGGGCTTTTGTGCGATAAGTTTTGCCTTGATCGCCTCTAAGTCGGAGGGATGATTTGGGTCCTGGCCGAGGATGATTGCGGCAGTCATGACAGCATCGTTGTAATCGTCCCGAAAGGCAATCTTTCCTGCGTAATTCTGGTCCCAGAGCACCGAGATGGTATCAACCTTTTCCTGTATCATATCGCTGTTGTAGGCAATGGCCGTAGAACCCCATACCCAAGGAACCGCATAGAGCTTCCCGTTTTTGGAATTCTCAGGGAGTTGTCTGAACTTTGCAAACACATCGTCATAGTTGTCCAGTTTTGATGTGTCTATCGCTTCGATGAGCCCTTCGTTGATCGCCATGGGAAGGACCGAGGCGTTTGGCAGAACCACATCGAATTTTCCCATTCCCCCTGTTCGAAGTTTTGTAAGGAGTTCTTCTTCTGATGCCATATATTCGTGTACGATTTTACAACCATAGGACTCTTCAAAATGCCGAATAACCTCTTCACTGTTGGATCCGTAATCCTTCCAGTTCACGACGACAAGAACATTTTCATCTTTTGATGTCTCCTGGCTTCCTGCGGCATAAAGCGAAAAAGAAACCAACACCAACATCAATACGGCAACCCATTTTGCTTTCATCTACCTCTCCTTTTGTTTTTCCGCATGTGTTACATGCAGATGAATTTCCATACAAGCTTCAACGGCTTATTGAAAAAACCTCATTTCGATTCTGGCCGGGTGTATCCTGTAAACCTCCCGCATCACACGATATAATGATGATGAGCCGAAATCGTAGAGATCGATATCGGGAAATTGAGTCAGGGAGATGAGTGAGGTGTCGATGGTCAGATAGTGATTGCCGAAGTCGTCCATTGTGTCTCTTGCCCTGATTAATCGTAATCATTTTGCCACCTTTCCACAATGTTCAATCTCATGAGTGAGAACGATTGATGTCGGCTTTTTGCCAAGAGATGTGACATAATCGGTAAAACCGTTGAAATCCCAGATGCTGTGGGTGACCTCCCGAATGCTGACAAAAGAGCCTTGCCCTCGAATTTCCCTTACAAGTCCTTCCTGTACTAATTCGGATAAAGCGCGCCGTATCGTTTGCCGGGTCACATCGTACAGGGAGGCAAGCCGCGGCTCAGAGGGCAGAGGTCCACCATCCTCATACTTCACCTTGAAGATCGCATCTTTCAGGATTTGTTTCAACTGCAGATATAATGGTATCCCGCTGTTTTTTTCTGACACTGTTTTCATGTTGTTTGCTTGTGTGTACAAGTTTTATTGTATAGGTATTTTTTCTACGGGTCAAAGACAATCAAGAACGGCAGAATCACAAGATGTGATCTGCCGTTCTTGAACGATTTAGTTTTCTTTGATGTATGAGACACCGAGTTTCGCAGGGACGTTGAATTGCTTTCGACTTATGGTAAGTATGATCGTCAGGATGTAGGGAAGGGCGATGAACACCTCATTCGGTAGAAAGCCTCCTCCGGAGGATTGCATATAAATTGCAATAGATTCGGCGACACCGAAGATAAGTGCCCCTATAATTGCGCCGATGGGATTCCAGTTTCCGAGGAAACAGATGGCAAATGCAATCCAGCCCCGTCCTCCTATAATACCTTCGGTATACATTCCCAGATAGACAACAGAGTAGAAGGAGCCTGCTATTCCGCCAAGCACTCCGGCAATCAGGATGACGAGCATACGTACTTTTTCTACACTGATACCTACAACATCAACGGCAACGGGATTCTCGCCGACTGAGCGGATGACCAATCCCGCCGCGGTCTTAAATAAGATGAAATAGGCAGTAAGGGCTAAAAGAAAGGCAACATAGGTGAGTATGCTTTGGTCGAAAAGAAGCCCTCCAATAACCGGTATTTTCGACAAAAGCGGAATAGGTAACTTTTCCAGCGGTTCAATAGTCAGCGGTAGCAATGGGACCCCAAAAATGACACGATGAAAAAAAGCGACGATTCCCGCTATGAAAATATTAAGCGCTGTTCCCGTTACGATTTGATGCTGCTTGAGAATGATAGTGATCCATCCGTAGATAAGTGCAACGCACAAACCTAAAAGGGCCGCAAGAAAAAAGCCCGTCAGATAGCTTCCTGTTGTGTAGACACCGACAAAGCCGCCCCAGGCTCCGATGAGAAAAATCCCCTCCACAGCTATAATCATTACCCCGGCGCGTTCCGCGATAACCTCGGCAGTGGCACCAATCAAAAGAGGGGTACTCATCAAAAGTGCACGTGCTATGATGTTGATCATCGGTTTACTCCGGTTTTCAATTTTGCAATATCCCGACGAAGTTCCAGCTTCTTTCTTACCCAGAAGGATAATAAGACGAATATCATGACGAAGCCTTCCATGATGCCAATGATACTAGAAGGGATGCCGGAGGTTTGTCCGAGAATCGATCCTCCTACCTTCAGGGCCCCGAAGAGGATTGCGCCGAAAATGATGCCGATTGGGTGGGCGTTTGCCAGAATGGCTATGCCGATTCCCTCCGACCCTATCGTGGTATTAAAATCTTGCACCAGCATATGCTGAACCCCGTTTACCTCGGTGAATCCGGCCATCCCTGCAAGTGCGCCACTTATGAGGAATGCAATGATATAAATCCTACCTGATTCTATGCCTGCGTAGCCGGCGGCTACGGGATTCAATCCTACAACACGGATCCGGAATCCTATCGTTGTTTTGTAAAGAAACCACCAGCAGAAGATGGCGACCAGGATTGCTATGATGAAACCTGCATGAAGCCTTGTTCCTGGGATGATTGTCGGAATAAAAAGTGTATCCGCAATTGGGTTTGTCTGCGGATATTCATGCTTTGTTTCTATCAGTACGGTTCTGAGCAGATAGTTCATCAAAGCAAGGGCGACATAGACGGACATCATACTGACCAGAAAATCGTTGGCATTAAATCGGGCTTTTACAAAACCGACAAAGCCTCCCCATATGCCCCCCGCAAGAGCCGTTACGATAAGAATGAGAACCAGAGAAAAAATCCCCGGTAACCTCGGCCCTATCAGCAGTGAAGCGGCAACCGATGTAAGGGCTCCTATATAAAATTGTCCCTGGGCCCCAATATTGTAGAGGTTTGCCTTAAAGGTAAAGGCGAAGGCAAGAGCAGTGAAAATAAGAGGAGTAGCTTTTACAAAGATATCGGCGAAGGTATATCCGTCCCGTACCAGAAACGAAAAAAGGCGTCCGTAGACTGAGAATGGATTTGCCCCTAGGAAAAGCATGAGCAGCCCGCTTACAAATAGTCCGAGGAAAACAGAAAGGAAGGAAGATACGATCAGATCTCGCATTTTAGGGTTCATGTTGTTCCTCCTCTGTGATACCGGCCATAAGCAGCCCCACTTCCTCGATTGAGGCATCCTTTCGGTCCATGGTTTTCAGCAGCTTCCCATTGTAGATGACAGCTATTCTGTCGGAAAGGGCGAAGATTTCCGACAACTCCGTCGAAATCAGTAGAATACTCTTTCCCTTGTCCCGTTCTGCAAGAATCGTCTTATGCACATAATCGATTGCACCAAGATCGAGTCCCCGTGTCGGTTGATCGAAGATGATAAGCTTTCTGCCGATATCGACCTCCCGTGCAACAACCACCTTCTGCTGATTTCCGCCGGAAAGTCCCTTCATCTGCTCTTCCCGACCTGACGTTTTTATTGAATAATCGCTGATTGCTTTGTCGGCATAGTCGTTAAATCTTTTCCGATCGATAACGATACCTTTGGCCGCGACCCTGTCAAAGCTGCTTTTGAGGAACATATTCTCCCCTAAGGACATATCCAGAACAAGACCGACGGCATGCCTGTCTGCATGTACGTATCCAATCCCTTTCTTTATTCGTTCCCGCACGGTAAGATGGCAGATACTCTCTCCGTCGATCCTGATATCACCCGAGTCCGCAGCCAATGCGCCGATGATGGCATCTCCGAGCTCTTGTTGGCCGTTTCCGCTCACTCCTGCGATGCCCAGAATTTCACCTTTTCCGATGGTAAAACCGATATTGTCCAGAGCCCTGTGTCTTCGATGATCTGTGACTGTAAGCCCATCCACCTCAAAACCAGTGCCCGAGTGTGAGCGTCTGCGGTTTTCCAAAGGAAAAATTTCCTTCCCAACCATGAGTGACGACAGTTCATGCTCATTGGTACCGTTCTTTTCCAAATCCCCCAGCACCGCTCCATTACGCATGACAACGACCCTGTCTGCTACTTTCATGACTTCGTTCATTTTATGGGTGATAAATACGGCGGCATTCCCCTTTTCCACAAACTGCCTTACAAACTGCATTAGATTATCGGCTTCCTGGGGTGTCAAAACCGCCGTGGGTTCATCCATAATCAGGAGCTCAACATCCTGATAGAGGGCCTTTAGGATTTCGACTTTTTGTTGCAGCCCGACCGGAAGGTCCTTTACATAGCTGTCGGGATCGACATCAAAGCCGTAATGTTCGGCAAGGGCGACAATGCGCTGCCGTAAGTCCTGGATATTAAGGATCCCGTGAAGACTTCCCATTACGATGTTTTCCGTAACGGTATGGGGAGGTACAAGTGCAAAATGCTGCTGGATCATACCGATTTTTTTCCCCATGGCATCGCGTGGAGACGTTATATCCGTTTTTCGACCATTAATGAAAATTTCTCCCTCTTCTGCTTGATAAAGGCCATAGAGAATTTTCATTATCGTGCTTTTTCCGGCACCATTTTCACCTAACAGTGCCAAGACTTCCCCTTTATGAATCGAGAAAGAAACATTATTGTTGGCAACCACTTTTGCAAAATATTTGCTGATCCCTCTTAACTCTACAAATGGTGTATCCATATATTTTCCCTGTGGGGCCTAAAAAAGGTCACCGGCGACAGCCGGTGACCTGGTCGATAGCTTATGCTAAAATGAACCGGAGAACATCGATTCAAAGTCGACGTTCCCTGCTATTGCGGCTTTTGTGGCATCGTCCACTGCCGTTTTTATTTCCTTCGGGATACTTTTCCCATAATAGGGAACAAAAATGCCTTCGGCCAATCCTGCTTTGTTTACCTTACCGCCTTCAAGTTTTCCGGCCAGATAGTTTCCAACGGCCCATTTGTAGAAAGTGGCGAAATCAAATCCGATACTTGCCAGAACGGTATCAGGTGCAACATCGTTCTGGTTGCTGGAGAATCCGATGAACATGGCTCCCTTTTCTTTTGCCGCCTGAATGGCGCCGAGACCTACTTGGTTTGCATAGAAGAAAAGAACATCGGCGCCGTTGTCGATCATCGTTTCGGCCATCTGCTTTCCAAGAGCAAGGTCACTCCAGGAGTTTGCATACGCTCGTACCGCTTCGATGCTCTTTCCCCGCTTTTCCTGAGCATACTGCTTTGCCGTGGCTTCGTATACATCGAGCAAGTCTATCATGGCTTTGTTTGGGAAACCGCCGACCGTTGCAATCTTTCCCGTTTCGGTAAGATAACCGGCAATGATACCAGCAAGATAGCTTGCCTCGTATTCTTTGGGAAAAATAGGAGCAGCGTTTTCCGATTTTGCCATTAAACCATTCACGACACAAAAGGTTGTGTTTGGATACATGGGAGCGATTTTATTGGCAGCCTCGTCGAATTGGGTACCTGCGGCCATAATGAGGTCGTATTCCCGTTCGGCATAGTTTCTGAACGTCGATTCGTAATCACCGGCAGGGACATTTTCGATGTATTCCATATTGGTGCCCAGCTCTTTGTTACAGGCGACAAGCCCCGCATAGTTTGTCGCATTCCAACTTTGATCGTTAATGGGACCGGGAAGTATCAGGACGATTTTGTAGTCGGCGGGCTTGCTTTTTTCCCCCGAAGCCTCCTGGGTCCCCCCTGCAAACAATATCCCCCCCGAAAGGAGGATGGCTAAAAAGGCACTAATTTTTCTCATATGGCCTCCTGTTGTAAAATGTTGCATAATTATCATCCCAAAAAATGCCCTTGTCAAATTTAAAGAAATCAAATTTCAAACCATGGATTTTACAACAAAAAAAGCCGATCGAAACGAATTCGATCGGCTTTTCGTCTGCTGCAGAGAAGACTTGAACTTCCACGGAGTCAACCTCCACTAGCCCCTCAAGCTAGCGTGTCTACCAATTCCACCACTGCAGCGTGTAACGTGGGAGAAGATACAACAAGTTGGGTCCATCTGTCAATAGATTTTGCTGTTTTCTTCCGGCGAATGGCTTTTGCTTTCTTGTATCAGAGGATAGGCTATGGGCATGCACCATGAGATCCGACTGGATGACATTGCGAGCGGTAAGATTGTCGCCAAGGGGTTTCCCCCGATCATCGGCGATACGCCCAGAGTTCTCATCCTGGGGAGTATGCCGAGCCTTGAAAGTCTGCGAACGAACCGCTACTACGGAAATCCCCGGAACCATTTCTGGCCTCTGATCTTTGCAATCTACGGCGAAGTGCTTCCCGATTCATATGATTCACGGACAGCCTTCCTCAGGGAGCATCATATCGCCCTTTGGGATGTGCTTGCCTCGTGCCGGCGAAAGGGAAGTCTTGATTCGGCTATTCGGGAAGAGGCGTACAATGATCTGCTTGGCCTGCTGTTCAGCTGTCCAACCATTACAAGCGTCTGCTTCAACGGACGAAAGGCCGAAACAAGTTGGCTCCGCTATAGCAAACTGAAAGGCGTAGCTGCGGAAAGGCTTCGACCGCTGCACTATCTTGTACTCCCTTCATCAAGCCCCATTCCGACGGGCTTGATGAAGAGCATGGAGGATAAACTGCCGCGCTGGTCGCAGCTACGGCTCTTGTCCTCTTCCGCACCCTGAGCAGGGCACGGAAGGATCTGGCCGCTTACACCTGCTTTTCGAGACGCTCGAGGATTACTTGAAAGCGACTCAAGGCTTGGCGTACCGGTTCGGGGGATGCCATGTCCACCCCTGCATTTTGAAGCGATTCGATTGGATAATAGCGCCCGCCGCTTTTCAGAAAGGAGAGGTAGCGCTTCCGTTCTGTTTCCCCGCCCGACAAGACCATATCGGAGAGGGCCATTGATGCAGCAAGCCCAGTGGCGTACTTGTAAACGTAGAAGGCCCGATAGAAGTGTGGGATGCGGAGCCCTTCAAGGTCGCTTTCCTCGATGAAGACGAAGTCCGGACCGAAATAGTCGCTCAAGAGCCCTCGGTATATATGCCGAAATTGGTCGAGGCTTAGCGGCTTTCCGCTTTCCACCCGCTGATGCACCAAAAATTCGAATTCAGCGAACATGGTTTGCCGAAAGAGGGTGGCTACTATGTCGTCCGCTTGTTTTGCCGCTATGTAACCAACCATCTGACTGTTTTCTGCATGCTCGGTCAGGTAGTGGGCCAAGAGCTGCTCGTTAAAGGTTGATGCCACCTCTGCTTCGAAGATGGTGTATTGATAGTGAGCGAAGGGATTGTTGGCCGCCGAATACCAGGAGTGCATGGAATGCCCTCCCTCATGGGCTATGATGAAGAGGTCCCTAAGCACCTCCCGTTTGTAATTGAGAAGGATATAGGGATCTCCCGCATATGACCCGGCGGAAAAGGCCCCAGAGCGCTTTCCTCTATTCTCATAGCGGTCGACCCATCCCCCGAGAAGTCCCTTTTTAATGGTGGTGCAATACTCCTCGCCAAGGGGACTAAGGGCATGTGTAACGGTCTCGACGGCCCTTTCATAGGGGTAATCCGTTTTGATATTGCCGATGATCGGGGTATAGACATCCCAGTGGGCCAATTCCCGGAGGCCCAGGGCCTTTCTTTTGAGCGCGTAATAGCGGTGGAGGAGGGGAAGGTTTTCTCTGACCGTTGCAAGCAAATTATCGTAGACCGCTTCGGGTACCTGGTCGGGAAATAAAGCCTTTTCCCTGGCCGAACCGTAGCCTTTCACCCTGGCAAGATAGATGTCTTGCTGAATGCTGCCTTCATAGAGGGTTGCCAGTGTGTTTTTATGCTGATTATATACCGAATAGAACTGACGATAGGCCTGTTCCCTGATTGTTCTGTCGGGGTCTATAAGAAATGAACCAAAGGTGGATTGGCT
This sequence comes from Sediminispirochaeta bajacaliforniensis DSM 16054, assembly GCF_000378205.1. Taxonomy (NCBI): domain Bacteria; kingdom Pseudomonadati; phylum Spirochaetota; class Spirochaetia; order Spirochaetales; family Spirochaetaceae; genus Sediminispirochaeta; species Sediminispirochaeta bajacaliforniensis. The sequence goes on from NZ_KB899417.1 coordinate 116,256, forward strand.
GAGAGGTTTTTCCCCTTGCTCGGTTTCTATAGTTCCGAAATCGAAGTCGACATCACAGAGGTTGGAGAAGGCCCGGCTAGGGGTCTGCCGGACCTCGGCCTGCATTGCAAGCAGCCGCTCTTCCGGCTCCGAGAGGGTATGTTCCCGAAATCGAAGAATCTTTTCAAGGGCGATTTTATAATCGGCAAAATCATCGAGCTCAAGCCAGGCGGAGATCTTTTCCTGATCGATTGTCAGCAGCTCAGGCGTAAAAAAGCTTGTTTCCGCAGCAAATCGGGTTGCCAGGGCCATGTAACGGGAAAAGCGCTCCTGATGTCCGCTGTTTCCCGCATCTTCGCAGGTCCTCAGATGGGCCCAGTAGCCAAGCCGTTCGTCAAGAAGCTCGAGCTCGGTGATGGTATCGAGGTAGCGCTTCAGTTGTTCCGGGCCCGTTCCGAGGCTTCCCTTAAAAGATTGCAGGGTGGAGAGCCCTGCTTCCAATTTTGCATAGGCATCATCCCAGCCCTTCTGGTCCGAGAAAAGGGAAGAGAGATCCCACTGGTCGGTCTCAGGTATCGCGGACCGCTCTGGTATCGTATTGCGTTGTTCACTGCTCATAAAGGTCTCCTTATGTGTTGTTTCGTAATGAATCCAAAATGGCGGCCATTCGCACCCCTGCACGGCCCCGATGACTGATCCTGTTCTTTTCATCGTCGGAGAGCTGTGCCGCCGTTTTCCCGTATTCGGGAAGGAAAAAGATCGGGTCGTAGCCAAACCCTCCCTCACCGGAAGGCGCTTCTGCTATCTCTCCCGGAAAAATTTCCTGAACGGTAAAAATCCTTTCCTCTCCAACGATCAGTGCCATGCAGCAGACAAAAAAGCCGCGCCGTTCCTGCATCCCTTGCATTTTCTGAAGGAGGTAGTTGTTGCGCTCAGCGGCTTCCATGTTCGCTTCTCCCGGACGGCTTCCATATCTGGCCGAGTAGATTCCGGGTTCTCCTCCCAGGGCCGGTACCACCAATCCCGAATCATCGGCAATAACGGGTTTTTTCAGCTGAGTAAAAAGGGCTTGAGCCTTCCCCAGTGCGTTTTCCATAAAACTTGAACCGATCTCTTCGTGTTCAAAACGAATTCCCGCCTCTGCCGGAAGTTTGAGCTGCCAGCCGGCTAAGATAGCCGAAAGTTCCCTTACCTTGTGCATATTATTGGTTGCCACAAAAATATTCATGAGCAAACAGTAACGCAGCGGGAGCTTTTGTGCAAGAAAGTGGATCCTGCCTCATGCGGCGCTGGACTCACCATCACTTTCATCGTCGACCGAAAAGAAATTCTCAAACGAACAGTGAAGGTAGTGAATGGCGGAACCCACGGTCCCTTTGGGAATGCCTATCACCTCGGCAATCTCCGACTGGGTAGGGTGCCAGTGCTTGTTTCGTAGCTGAACATCCAGTTTTCGAATACGCTCTTGTTGGTGTACAATCGCTTCCCGTAAGGACGTTCGTTCTGCCGGATCGTTACATTCCCACAGCTTTATTTCCAGTTCGATCATTTTTGCGAAGGCGCTGTTTCTTCGCTCTTTAAGCTGATGATACCGGCTTTTCCGTTTTTCGATGCATGCCCGCAATTGGGTGACCATATCAACTAACGTATCTACACTCTTTCCCGTTATTTCGGATAGCTTCCCGATGAGGGGATCGTCGAGCATCTCCGCCTCCCGCAAGGCCAGCAATAGTATTTTCTTGGGGGATGTCGTTTTTCTGATGGAGCCGTCGTAGTCGTTCGTTTCCTCAATAAAAAAAGCGTTTTGATTCGTATATTCGGCAGCAAACCATTCACGTTTGAGGTCGTTCTCAAAGGAGGCGTAATGATAGCATCGGCACAGGAGCTCCCTCTGCCGTTTCCTCGCCACCCGGCAGCGGATTGCTTTGCAACGCAAGGTTATTGTTTTGGACAGATAATGTTCCAGGGGGTGACCTTTGTACTGGAATTTTTGAAGCATTGCCGGAATTTTGTCGAAGACCTGCTCAACGAAGGCGGTCATACATGCATCTTGGTCCCTAAACATACGACATGCTATCTCGTAGCAGTAGATTTCGGTTTCGTTCTTCAATGTGTTCCAGGGAACCATGCCTTTCTGATGAAGAAGATACAATTCGGTTAAGGTTTTGTGCTCATCTTTTTTCATTACGACTCCTTTTGGGTTTTTTTGAGGCATTATGCAAAAAGTGTTCCAAAAAAGAAGGCGTTTACATGTAAATTATGAAAGTTCCTTAACGAATCTTAAGAATACATTGTTTCGATAACTGACAAAAGCTTACGTTCCAGCTGATCCCTTTGTTCTTTACTGCGAAAACTTGCCGCATGCTTGTGGCCCCCTCCGCCGAACTGCTGGGCGACTGCACCGACATCCAGCACAAGATTCGATCGAAGTCCGACGGAGATTTCCCCGGGCTCCTCATCGCGGAAGAATAGAACGGCATCAACCCCGGCAACGGCCTGAAGTTGCCCGTATATGGTGTCGGAATCTCTTTCACCAAAGCCAAGTTCCTTTTCATCGTCGACGGTAAGGTAGCTTGTGAGAACCTTGCCCCCGATATGAGGCTGAGCCCTGTCAAGCACTCTTCCTATCAACTTCTTCGAAACAAGGCTTCTGTTCCCGTACATCGTTTGATATGCATCCTTGGGAACGGCTCCATAGCGGCAGAGTCTGGACGCGACGCTGAAGATTTCCTCGCCGCCATGTGTTACATGTCTGAAGAAACCGGTATCGGTTGCAAGGCCGAAAAGCAGCAGCCGGGCTTCCTCGCTAGTGGGAATTCCCCCGAGCCCTTCAATCAGAAGAAGTGTCAAATAGGTTACCGAAGGAGCTCCCGGGTCGATGCAGGATGCAGCGCTACCTACCGGATCACCACCGGAGGCATGGTGATCAAGGACCAAGGTCGGCAGTCCCGAGATCTCTTTTGCAAGATAGCCGATCCTGTCGATGCTTGAACAATCAACGATTACGGCTGCCCGTTTCGAACCTTTTTCCATTGGCGGCACATGATCGGCAACCCTATCTGCAAGGTCGTTGATTTCTGCCCTTCGAAAAGGGCCCGATGAGAGGGCCCTGGCCCGTTTCCCCGATCTATTCAAAAATGATGCCAAAGCAATCTGACTTCCGAGACAATCCCCATCCGGATCTTCATGACCGATAATCAGAAATTCGTCAAAACTTTGGAAAACCAAGAGGAAAGGGTCCGGTATGGATCCTATCGGCATAGATACTCCTTATACATAAAAAACCGCCCCGGGGGGCGGTTCACGGCCGACTTGACCGTAGGCCATACATCTGGAGACTTAGAACTCCAGACTAAGCGTTTCCACATTGAAGTTGCTATCGATATCCCCTAGAGTACTGGCGTCTCCCCACGAGGTATCGTTCAAATCCTTTTTAAGATAGAGTCGTATGTGATCAAATTGGCCGTCTTTCCAGAAAATGGAAAAGTAGGGGTATGCAGGGTCGTTTCCCAATACCAATTCCGCTTTCGGGATTTCGCCGCTTTGACCGGCGACGGCAAACCAAGCCTGCGGGATATAAAGAACCTTGAACTGAAAGTCGTTCGTCATGTAAACGACACGATAACCAAGCCTGTGGTTATAGACCTTGGAAATGGAAACGGTCTTGACGAAATATGGGGATTCTTCAGCCGCCACAGACGACAGAGCTACAATTGTTAATAGTGCGGCGAGAAGGGTAATGGTTATGGCTTTTTTCAAGACACTTCCTCCTTGTAGACAATCCTGGTATAGAGTATATCGTTTCCGAACGATGAAAATCAAGCAAAAAAGCTTCTTAGAGGTCGGTAATTAGTCGTTCGGGAATAAAAAGCGAAGAGCGTCTCCGATCGTGGCGACATAGACCAATTCGATTTTCGACTTTACTTCTCTTGGCAGCTCGCCTCCGTCCTTTCTGTTGTCTTCAGGAAGCAAAATTGTAGTCATCCCGTTCCTTCGTGCGGCCAGACTCTTCTCTTTTAAACCGCCGATTGCAAGAATTCTCCCTGTTAGGGTTATCTCTCCGGTCATGGCTATATGCCGTTCAACGATGCGGCCGGTTAAGGCCGAAAGAATTGCCGTGGTTATAGTGATGCCTGCCGATGGACCGTCTTTAGGAATGGCCCCCTGCGGAACATGAACATGGATATCCTGTTCCTTGAGTGCAGAAGGTTCGACCCCGAACTCATGAGCGCAGGAGCTGATGAAACTGAGGGCTATTCTGGCGCTTTCTTTCATGACATCCCCGAGGTTGCCTGTTAGGATGAGTTTGCCGTCTCCCGGAAGCAGGGCAACCTCGACCGGTAGCAGCTTTCCTCCCAACTCGGTCCATGCCAGGCCGTTGATAAGTCCGGGTCTCCCATTTCGATAGAGAAGATCGTTTTCAAAGCGGGGAACGCCAAGATAACGCTCCACAGTTTTGGGAGTGATGATAGCCGAGAAGGCCTTTGTTTCCGATTGCTGCAGAGCCTCTTTGGGTTCTGTATCATCGTCCGGCTTCTGGAGCCGGGGGAGCAGGACCCCCTTGCTGAGTCCTTCCCGAGCCGTTTTCCTGATGATAGAGGCGATTTCCCGCTCAAGGTTCCTCACCCCTGATTCCATGGTATAGTTTCGAATGATGGTGGTAAGGGCCTCTTTTCGAAAGCTTATCGAATCGGACGGCAGGCCGTTTTCTTTGAGCTGCTTGGGGATAATAAAGTCCTTGGCAATTCTCACTTTCTCGTAGTCCGTATATCCGGGTATTTCGATGACTTCCATTCGATCCCGCAGGGGGAGGGGAATGGTGTGGACACTGTTCGCGGTGGTGATAAACATGACCCGGGAAAGGTCGTAGGGAACCTCAAGGTAATGATCAACAAAGGTTCCGTTCTGTTCCGGGTCGAGTACTTCAAGAAGGGCCGATGCCGGATCTCCCCGAAAATCACTGCTCATTTTGTCGATCTCATCAAGGAGGAAAACAGGATTGACGGCCTGTGCCTTTTTCATCGACTGGATGATTTTACCGGGAAGGGCCCCTACATATGTTTTGCGGTGGCCCCGAATTTCCGCCTCATCCCTGATTCCGCCGAGGCTGATTCGTACGAACTTTCGTCCAAGGGCCCTGGCTACGGATCTGCCTAAGCTGGTCTTTCCTGTACCGGGAGGTCCCACAAAACAGATGATAGGTCCTTTCCCTTTTCCCTGCAGTTGTCTGACCGCAAGAAAATCGAGGACACGTTCTTTTGCCCTTTTCAGATCATAGTGGTCCTCATCCAGGATCTTTTGCGCCAGGTCGATATCGTGGTTATCTTCACTTGCCTCACTCCATGGGAGATCCGCTATCCATTCGAGGTAGGTTCGTAAAACCCCCGACTCGGGACTCATGGGCTGAAGCCGCGCAAGTCTCGCAAGCTCCTTATCCGCTTTTTCCCACACCTCTGTTGGCATTTCCCTTGCTTCGATACGCTTTCGAAGCTCCTTTGAACCAGAACCGTCATCGTCCTCTTTTCCGAGTTCTTTGTTGATCTGTTTCAGCTGCTCATTGAGAAAGTATTCCCGCTGATTTTTTTCAAGCCGTTGTTTGACCCTGGAATTGATCTTGTTTTGAAGCTCCAGCATCTCGTTTTCGGCCTCGAGGGTCACGGCAAGCAGTTCAAGCCGTTCATTGGGATGATCTTTCTCAATGATCTCCACCTTTTTCTCGGGCGCAATCTGCACATTTGCACAGATCAGATCGACAAGTTTATCGGGATATTCTGCCTTTTCGACGGCAGCAAGGATCTCCGGACCGATTTTTTTCTGATGTTTTGTGTAGCGTCTGAATGCGTCTCGTGCCGCCGCCATGAGGGGGACACTCTCCTTACCAACTTCCCTGGCATCGATAATCGGCTCAACCTGAACGCGGTGGTACTCCTTTTTCTTTAAAAATCGTACCACCTTTCCTCGCTCCATTCCCTCTGCCAGTACCCTGAGGGTACCATCGGGCAGTTTCAGCATCTGAAGGATTTTGCTTATGCTTCCGGCTTCAAAAACGTCGTCTTCCGTGGGTGCCTCAATGTCCCGTCGTTGGCAGGCAAGAAAAACCATTCGATCATTTCCCATGGCCGCTTCAATGGCGCTGATAGTCTCGGCCCTTCCTGCAAAGAAGGGAACCACCATGTGGGGAAAAACAACGAGCTCCCTCAGCGGGACCAGAGGGAGCTCCTTTTTACCATTTTTCAGGCTCAAATCTTTCAGCTTCATGCACTTTTCTTGTCTAGTATAATCTCCGGAGTTTCCGACTTTTCGATTACGTCGCGGGTGACAACGACCTGCTTAGCTCCTTCGATGGAGGGAATTTCGTACATAATATCAAGCATGACATTCTCAACAATGGCCCGCAATCCTCTTGCGCCGGTCTTCTGCTCAAGCGCTTTTTCCGCGATGGCCTCCACTGCACCTGGCTGGAACACAAGATTGACCTCATCCAGCTTCAGGCTCGCCTGATACTGGCGCAGAATGGAATTCTTCGGTTCTGAAACGATCCTCGTCAGGTCCTCTTTCGAGAGATCGGAAAGTGTCACATGAATGGGCAAACGGCCGATGAACTCCGGTATGAGTCCGAATTTCACCAAATCATCGGGATGGAGTTTGCTGTAAAGAGCGGAGAGGTCCTTCTCACTGCTTGCCATAACATTGGCACCGAAACCGAGGGGATGCTGGGCAACCCGCTGTTCAATGATTCTGTCGAGGCCGACAAAGGCGCCTCCCACAATAAAAAGGATATTTGTGGTATCGATCCGTATCATTTCCTGATTCGGATGCTTTCTTCCCCCCTGGGGCGGGACGGAAGCTATGGTCCCTTCGATGATTTTCAACAGGGCCTGCTGCACCCCTTCTCCCGATACGTCACGGGTGATGGATACATTTTCACCCTTTCGGCTGATTTTATCTATCTCGTCGATATAGATGATTCCCCGTTCGGCGGCGGCAATATTATTACCGGCTGCCTGTATCAGCTTCAGGAGGATATTTTCCACATCTTCGCCAACATATCCCGCTTCGGTGAGCGTAGTGGCGTCGGCAATTGCAAAGGGAACCTTTAATTTCCTGGCAAGGGTTTTTGCAAGGAGGGTTTTACCCGTTCCCGTGGGACCAAGCAAAAGGACATTGGCTTTTTCGATTTCGATATCGTCTTCTATCTTTCCACGCTGCGCGATTCGCTTGTAGTGGTTATAGACAGCAACAGACAGGACCTTCTTTGCGGTCTCCTGACCGACAACGTATTCGTCCAGGTATTTATGAATTTCCTGGGGAGTGGGAACATCTTCGAGAAAATCGCTCGAAACAACCTCATCCTCATCATTTAAAATACGCATGCAGACATGAACACATTCATCACAAATGAATACCCCGGGGCCTGCAATCAATCGTCTGGCATGCTCGCTGCTTTTTCCGCAGAAGGAACACACCTTATTGGATTCATTTTTGTTTTTCGCCATTTTTCTCCCTCACGAGAACTTTATCGATAATCCCGTACGCCACAGCCTCTTCGGCCGATAAAAAGTAATCACGTTCCAAGTCTCGTGCAATAACTTCTTCGCCTTTTCCCGTATGCTGGGAAAAGTAACGTATGGTCAGCTGTTTAAGGCGAACAATTTCCTTTGCCTGGATACCGATATCAACCGCCTGGCCCTGAGCGCCTCCCCAGGGCTGGTGGATCAGAATTCTTGAAGAGGGAAGTGCGAAGCGCTTTCCCGCACTTCCGCAGGTAAGCATAAGGGCAGCCATGCTTGCCGCCTGTCCCATACAAATGGTCTGTACATCGGGCTTGATGTATTGGATGGTGTCATAGATTGCGAGACCTGCCGTTACACTTCCTCCTGGAGAATTAATGTAAAGGCTGATGTCCCGCTCCGGATCAAGAGATTCAAGAAAAAGCAGCTGAGCCACCACAAGGTCCGCGGTTGCATCATTAATTTCTCCATCAAGGAAAACAATCCTATCTTTCAGAAGCCGGGAAAAAATATCGTAACTTCGCTCTCCGACTCCCGTTTGCTCAACAACATACGGCACAAGGTTGTTCATCTGTTCCTTCATTCCTGCTCCCCTCATCTGTGAACCTTTATCCAACTTACTGTTTATCCTGCATGAAGTCCAGATAATCGGCCTTTTTCCCCGTCTTTATCTTGTTTTTCTCTATCAAGAGGTCAAACCCCTTTCTATTGCGCAGATCGTTCTTTACCATTTCCATAAGGCCATTCTTCTCGAAGGCCTCTTTCAGCTCATCGAACTCCTGTCCGTTCTCTTCCGCCTGTTTTCGGATCTCGGCTTCTACTTCATCATCGGTAACTTCCGGCGATTCCTTTTCTATTATTTTTTCCATCAAAAGCTGAACCTTTAGGCTCCGTTCTGCCTGGGGTTTCCATTCCTCAAAAACGGTTTCCTTGCTTTTCCCCTGAATTTGAAGAAATTGTACCAGCTGCTCTTCAGGCATCCTTGATTGCTGGACAAAACGTTGCCATGAGTTTTCCAATTCCGCGGTAAGCATGGAAGCGGGAACAGCAAGCTCCGATCCTTCGATGATCTTGTCGAAGATCGCTTCACTTTTTACTTCACGAAACTTCTTTTCGAGGCTTTCTTCCAGTTGCCTGCGAATATCTTTTCGAAGATCGGCGAGGGTTTCGTATTTGTCGCTTACATCCTGCGCCAGCTCATCGTCAAGTTCCGGAACCTGTTTTTCTTTTATTGCCGTAACGAGGACCTTAAGCTTGACACTTTTACCGGCGAGTTCTTTGTAGTCGTAATCCTCGGGGAAGCTCTTCTCGATCAGCTTTTCCTCATTCTTGGCCATCCCGATGATATCGTCATCGAATTTATAGAGGTTGTATTCAGTTCCGACGGTGAAAACGAAGTCTTCCCTGCGGCTTTCGTCCTTTTCTTTTCCCTCTTCGTCCAGTTCGACGTAGTTGACGGTTACGATGTCGTCTTTCGCAGCCTTGGCTCCTTCCGCTTTTTCGACGACCATGGAGTTCTGCTCCTGGATCTTCTCGAGTTCGCGGTCTTCATCTTTTTTCGTTACCTTTACTTCGGGGACCTCAATTTCAAAACCCTCGTAGCTGCCCAGCTTTACATCGGGGTAAACATCATAGACAACGGCAAAGGTAAAATCTTCTCCGTCTTCGATTTTTCCGAGTTCTTTTTCGTCCGCTAATTCAGGCTGAGAGTAGGGAAGGGGTTTTTCCTCAATTTCCTCAAAAACCTGCTTCAGACTTTCCTCGATCAGTTTTACGGTTGCTTCTTCTCTGATCCCTTCGCCGTATTTCTGCTCGAGTATCTTTGCCGGTGCTTTTCCTTTTCGGAACCCGCGAATCTGAGCATGTTTTGCGTAATTGGCAAGAAGATCCTGATACTGTTTTTTTGCCGCATCTTTTTCCACGGTGACCGTAAGCTTTACCGCAGAGTTTTCAAGATGCTGCACTTCTTTATTTGCGATCATTCCCTAACCTCTCTATCGTCGTATTTGTTGAATATACACAAAATCCCTCTTTTAGCAAACCGCCACGGGAGGGAGGAATAAAAAAAGGCGACCCGGAATGGCTCCAGATCGCCTTGGAAAAGAGCGAGAGACGGGAATTGAACCCGCGACATCCACCTTGGCAAGGTGGAGCTCTACCGCTGAGCTACTCTCGCCGGAAATTGATTCTTGCCCCTTTCTTTGCGAGAGAAGGGACTTGAACCCTTACGCCTTTCGGCACCAGATCCTAAGTCTGGCGTGTCTGCCAATTTCACCACTCTCGCAGTGATTAACACGAAACGCCCTTCTTCGTCAAGAGCACATTTCGAATTGAGCCGTGAAGGGATCGAACCTTCGACCCGCAGATTAAGAGTCTGCTGCTCTCCCAGCTGAGCTAACGGCCCAATGATTAAACTGTAATACGTCCGGCAGGATTCGAACCTGCGACCTACGGATTCGAAGTCCGGCGCTCTATCCAGCTGAGCTACGGACGCATATCGCGTAGGGTGGGTAACGGGATTTGAACCCGCAACAACCAGAACCACAATCTGGCGCTCTACCGTTGAACTATACCCACCGTGAATTGTGCAGGAGGAAATCTGCATCATTTCACGCTTTTTGTCAATACCGCTCAACGTTTCGGTCAGACAAGATCCGATTGGTGGGAACATCATAAATGATTTGGAGAAAATGTCAACCCGCCGACGCTTCTGTTTTACCTGTGGAATTTCAAAAGTGCGAGCTTTCTTCGCCAGGGAATGGGATGACCTGCGAGAATCGTTGTAAGACGTTTTTCCGTTTCCCTGATGTCCGCCAAATTCAGTTGGGAGATGCATGCTCCGTATCCGCCTTCGGTGGATGGGGAAAGCCAGCGTTTGAGTTCTCTGCTTCCTATGGTGCGCTCCTCCTCAAGGGGAAAAAAGCGGGGGGTGTCGACCTGAAAACCCGCCGCAGCGGCATGGTCCGTGAGACTCTTCTCATCCCAGGAGGTTGCATCATTCGTCCCTGTTTCATATATGCTCTCTTCCGCCTTTTCCAAAAGTTCGATCAGCGATCGTTCTTGAGGTGCGATGCTTACAACGGCATCGGAGAGTCTCATTCCGTATTTGGGAATGGTCTCGGCGACGACGAATCGGCCTTTCGGCTTTAGGACGGAAAAGATGGTTTCCATTTCCCTGGGATGCTCACTTTCCGGGAGCCTGAGAAAGTGGTTTCTTCCTATCACCACCTCAAAGGAGATCTCCTCCGGAATCCCTTTCCTCAGCGGCTCGGATCCCGCGATAAAAAGCGAGGGACGACCGGGATCGTCCAGGGTGGATGCATAGCCTTCCAGCCGTTGGAGCGCCTCCCGACTCCTGAGCGCTCCCCAAACCCCGCCTTCGGGGCTCTTTCTGCACGCCTCCCAGAGCAGCAATCCGTCGTCGGCCCGAAGGTCGAGGACCAGTTCATGACGAGCCGGTTTTGCTTCGTCGAAGATAGCCTTTCTGAGCATCATAAGGTTTTCCGAGGCATTGTCGGCCAGGCGTGCAAGCCATCGTGCCTCTTTCCCGCCGGGTTTACCGAAGCTGAGAATTTCGCCGGGATCCTCCATCTGGCCCAAAGCCAGCTGTGCCTCCCGTCTTCTGGTCACCTGGTCTCTGACCCGCTCCTCATAGCCTTGAGACGATGGGCGGTAGAAGAGGCGGCCTCGCATCTGCTCGGGGAGATAGTGCTGGGCAACCCAGTGGTCCCGATACGCATGGGGATAGAGGTAGCCTTCGCCGTGGCCGAAACCCTCCTTGTCGCGGTTGGCGTCCCGAAGATGGTTCGGCACCTCGCTTTTGGTATCCTCTTCCACCGCCTTAAGGGCATCGAAAAAGGCGAGGGAACTGTTCGATTTTGGAGCGGTGGCAAGGTAGAGCACCGCGTGGGTGAGGTGGAATCGTCCCTCCGGCATGCCGACCCTGTCGAAGGCTGCGGCCGCCGACTCTACCACACCGAGGGCATGGGGATCGGCAAGGCCGATATCTTCACAGGCGCTGATCAGCATCCTTCGGAAGATAAACCTCGGATCCTCACCGGCCCGGACCATTCGTGCCATCCAGTAGAGGGCCGCGTCGGGATCGCTGCCCCGAATCGATTTTATAAAGGCACTTGCCACATCGAAATGATAATCACCGTCTTTGTCATAGAGTACCACCTTTTGCTGGATGCTCTCTTCGGCCGCATTGGTGGAAACGAAGAGCTCCGTTCCCTCCGGCGGCGGGAAAGAATCGACACTGGTCTCCACCGCAAGCTCCAAGGCTCCAAGCAGGCTTCGGGCATCCCCTGAAGCCACAGCAATGAGGTGCTCCAGGGCACCCTCCTCGAAACGTACCATCCACTTGCCGTATCCCCTTTCCCGGTCGTTAAGGGCCTGGTGGGCCACCGCATACAAATCATCTTTACGCAAGGGCTTGAGCTGAAAGATTCGACTACGACTGACCAGGGCCGGATTGACCTCGAAAAAGGGGTTTTCCGTGGTTGCGCCGATGAGAATCACCGTACCGTTTTCCACCCAGGGAAGCAGAGCATCCTGCTGTGCCTTGTTCCACCTGTGTACCTCGTCCACGAAAAGGATGGTCCGCTTGTCGTAAAGTTCTTTGCGTTCTTTTGCCGAGGAGATAGATTGACGAAGCTCTTTTACCCCGGAGAGTACGGCGTTCAGGGTATCGAAGGCGCTTTTCGTCGTTCCTGCGATTACCCGTGCCAAGGCGGTCTTTCCACAGCCCGGAGGTCCGTAGAAGATGAGACTGGAGAGCCTGTCCGCCTGAATGACCCGTCTCAGAAGCCTGCCGGGACCGACGATGTGAGACTGCCCGATGTATTCGTCGAGGTTTCGGGGACTCATCCGGTAGGCGAGGGGGGCTTTTTCGTTCGATTCGGCAGCACTGAAAAGTTCCATGGCCAGGAGTATACACAATTGAACCCCTTTTTTACAGAATACTTACCAATGCTTGATCAATTTTCTGCATGCTTTGTCCAAAGGAGTGTGTATACCATGACCTGCACAAGTAAACGGCATAATTCAATCGCCATTTTCATTCTCGAAGGGGAGATGGATCTCTATTCGGCATCGATTCTGAAGACGGAATTTGACAAACAGCGAATAGCGGGTTTTCGCCGTTTCCTTATCGATTGCGGGGAGCTGAGTTATATCGATTCCAGCGGGGTGGGGGTGCTTATTTCGGTCTTCACCACCGCTCACCGTATGAAGGCACCGCTTTTCTTGTGCGGTATCCACGGAACGGTACGATCGGTTATCGAATATACCAAGCTTACCGGCTTCCTTCCCATGGTCGAAGTGCGGGAAGAGGCTTTGTCTCTGCTTGCCGCCTCCGGTACCGACAGTGAAAAACAGGAGGGCCATGACGAGAAATGGATTCTTCAGGATGATAATCACCCGCTACTCAAGCGGGAAGGGATGTTCCACAAGGACTTTCATCTCGATCTGAAGAAGGTCCGTCACCTCAGTCAGCTGATTGTGCAAAAGGCTCCGACCGAAATCAGGGATTTCAATCTCCTTGAACAACAGATCAGTGAGCTGATTAAGAACGGCGTCCGGCACGGAAATAAAAATGATCCGAATAAAAAAATCGGCGTCTGGTTCCGTTTTTCCACCCATTCGGCTCACCTCATCGTAGAAGACGAGGGCGAAGGCTTTAGGAATATCGCGGAGTGGAACAGCTTTTACGCGAAAAAACGGGAGGCGTTCGAGAAGCATGATTTTGAAGCGATGATGAACTATGTCTCTTTTCGCACCAGCACGAGCCGCGATGACGATGGAGGCAACGCCCTCTTTGCCGCTGTCGAGTTCTGGAACAGAGGGGTCGTCTTCAGCGAGGCCGGCAATTGTGTTGCGGTTGCCCGCAGTTACGACTGAGGGCTATGCTATCTCCCATTGCATGGTTTGTTCGGGAGATAGGTCCATTTCCACTTCTTTTGCGTCGGGATAGCGAAAAATGAGGAATGTTACATCGTCGTGGTAGGGAGCGTCCCCCCGAAAGCGATTGAAGTCCTTTCGGATATGGTCTCTGATGGATTCCGGTCCCTCCTCCCGATACGTTTTTATCACGGAAAAGAGGCGTGTCATGGAGTATTCCTGGCCATCAAGGTTCTGCTGTTCGGTCAGGCCATCGGTGACGAGGATGAGGATATCCTTTCGAAGGAGGGTAAAGGTACTCGGTTTCGGTTCGATCTGCGGGGTAATGCCTATGGGGAGATTCTCGTTCGAGGTGATCACCTTCAGCAATTTTTCTCCCCGTAGAAGCCCGAAATAGGAGTGCCCCATGTCGAGGATGGTGATCCTGCCGCTCTTTTCATCGAAAACCAGAAAGATTCCCGTGAGGAATTTGTCTCCTTCAAAGGTTGAAAAGACCGATCGGTTTACATGGGTGACGAAATCGACCAGGTTGTGTCGGGAGAAATCAAAGGTTTCGACACTTCCGTGCAGCATAGCCGTGACAATAGAGGCCGCGACCCCTTTGCCCGAAACATCACAAATCGTGATGAACCATGTGCTGCCGCCGATCTTCTTTACCGCGTAGAAATCGCCTCCGACTCCCTTTGCCGTGGTTGAGCTTGCAACCACTTCGAGATGGGTGGTGAGAACGGCTTGCCGTTCCTGAACGATGCGCTTTTGTACATTGTGTGCAAGATCGATATCCTGTCTCGACAGGTCGGAAAGAAAGGTCAGAAGATCGAGGGTCGAGAAGGTACCGCAAAAGTGGCCGGCTTCATCGATGATGATGAAGACCGATTCCTCTTTGCTTGAAAGGGCCTCCGCGAGATATTCGGAGACGACCAGGATATGTTCCCGAAGCTTGAAGGAGGGGCGCTGCATGGTAATCTTTTTTACCGATCGATTTTTTAAGACGTCGCGGCCGAAGGGGCGGCTCAAGAGGCTTGTCAACTGATTCTGGTCGATCAGGCCTATTGGTTCCATCTTGTCGTTTACGACCCCGAAAGCGGGAATATCTTCACCCTGTTCTCTGATGAACTCCAGCAGTTCCTCTACCAATGTTTCGTAATGTACGTAGTAAAAGCTCGATGCAATCTTACCGAGAGCCTGGCTCGGTAGGAGTTCCGGTATCTGCATAATGCCAATGTGTTTCATCTATTGCCCCTTCCAGCCTGTAGCCTGCAGCCAGTATCTAAGGATTGTGTGAGAATCCTGTGAGCTAATCGTAAAAAGTGCTGCAGGCTTGAAGGTTTTTGCATAATAGATTATATTTTATCGGTAAAAAAATACCGATAAAAAGGAGTGGCTATGACCATAGAGATCTGTATGGGAAGCTCCTGTTATGTACGGGGAAATCGGGACCTGCTGGCGGCGTTGGAACAATTTCTCGAAACAGAAGGGCTTTCTGATCGGGTCGCTCTTAAAGGGTGTCTGTGCACCGATTGCTGTGGGCAGGGGCCCAACGTTATTATAGATGGTGAGATCTATCACGAGGCTGCCCCAGGGAGTATTATCGATCTGCTTCGAAGTCGGTTTGGGGCGAAAACGGAAGGATAATGAAACCAGCGATTTATACCGAACAGGCGGCCTGTCAGGACTGCTATAAATGTGTGAGAGAGTGTCCTGTAAAGGCTATTGAGGTGAAAGACGGCCATGCCGTGGTTGTACAGGATTTATGTCTCTACTGCGGTCACTGTGTAACGGTCTGTCCCGTCGGGGCGAAACGGATGCGGGAGGACCTGCCGAGGGCAAAACTCCTCCTTGCCCGTAGGGAATCCTGCCACATCTCCATCGCTCCAAGCTGGGTTTCCGAATTTGCCTGTTCTCCCGGTCAAATGGCGGCTGCCCTCCTTGCCCTCGGCTTTCGCTCTGCCGGTGAGACCAGTATTGGAGCGGAGGTGGTTTCTTCGGCCATTCGTCGTTCGTTTTCCAGTTCCCTTTCTCTCTCTACCGCTTGCCCCGCCGTGACCGAACTGGTGGAAAAGTACTATCCCCGGTTGGCTTCCCATCTTTCTCCCTGGAAAAGCCCGATGCTTGCCCATGCATTGATGCTGAAACAGCGTTACGGCGATAAGGCCGGCATCGTCTTTGCCGGTCCCTGTATTGCAAAGAAGCAGGAGGGGGATAAGCATGAAGAATGTGTCGATGTGGTGCTTACCTTCGACGAGCTTCGACGATGGTTTGACGATGCAGGAATCGATCTTCGAAGTATTGAACCCGCCTCCTTCGATGGAATGGCCTCCCGGGGCGGATCCCTCTACCCCGTGGATGGCGGTATGATCGCTTCCATAAAAGAGAAGGCACAGATTATCGATGCCACGATGATCTCTCTTTCCGGTACGGAGTCGATCATGCGAAGCCTTGATGATCTTGGGGAACAGGCCTCCGGAAGACCCCTTTTCCTTGAGTTCCTTGCATGCAAGGGGGGCTGCATCAACGGTCCGGCAACCGATAAAAAGCGGAGCCTTGTTTCAAAACGGCTTCGGGTCATAGAGACTGCCGCCCGAAGAAGCGAGGAGGGGGAGGCTGCATCAAGCTTGGCGCCTGTCGGAGATGAGAAGCTTTCCAAGCGGTGGCAAGCCGATCGGGGAGTTGATCGTCGGCACTTTTCTTCCGAGGAGATTGAATCGGCCCTTATTCGTTTGGGAAAAGAACGTAAGGAGGATCGCCTCAACTGTGGGGGCTGCGGTTATCACACCTGTGCCGATTTTGCCGCGGCATGGATAGAAGGAAAGGCAGAAAAGGCGATGTGTGTCGCTTCGATGCGCCGGATTGCCCAAAAAAAGATGAACGCCATCATAAAGGCGATCCCTCTGGGGGTCGTCATCGTCGATGACGAGATGAATGTGGTCGAGTGTAATCGAAAATTCCTCGAATTCTTTTCCGACTTTCCTCCCGAAGAGATCGATGAGGTCATTATCGACAACATGGTCGGCAGGCCCGCTGCTCGTTTTCTTCCCGAGACAGAGGGAATCAGGCGAATTCAAGGGGGAGAGCGGGAACTGGTGGAAAAACGGCTTGAGTATCGGGGACGGATCATGAAGGTCCTGATATTCATCATCGAACGGGACCGTTTTACCGGGGTCCTTTTTGAAGATGTGACGAGCCTCACCAAACGGAGGGACACGGTGATCAAAAACGCCGAGGCCGTCATCGCGAAGAACCTTGCAACGGTCCAGCAGATCGCAGGTCTCCTCGGTGAAAGCGCCGCCGAGACCGAGATCATCCTTTCCAGCCTTATCGATGTCTTTAAGAGTTCCGGAGGTGGCGGTGAGGGCAGGTAATTCCTTTATCGAGGTCGACTACGGACAACATTTCAAGGCGGGTGAGCGAATAGGAGGCGATGTCTTCCTCCTTTCCCGTCAAAAAGAGGACGGAAGGATTGTCTGTACCCTTTCAGACGGTCTCGGCAGCGGGGTGAAAGCCAACGTGCTGGCGAACCTGACGGCCACCATGGCGCAGCGATTCGTTACCCAGAGGCTGGATGTGAGAACCAGCGCAACCATTATCATGAACACCTTGCCGGTCTGTGCGGTGCGAAAGATCAGCTACTCCACCTTTTCCATCGCCGATATTACTGCAGACGGAAGGGCGAGGATCATTGAATACGATAATCCCCCCTTTCTCTATCTGAGGGGGGGGCGCTTGCTCGATCCTCACAAACAGACCATTTCCCTGAAGCGGGAAGGGGCCATGAAAGAGGAACAGCTTGTGCTTTCTGAATTGAACCTTGAGGTGGGAGACCGTCTTCTTTTCATGAGCGACGGGGTCACCCAGTCGGGCATGGGAAGCCCTTCCTTTCCTCTGGGCTGGAGGAGAGGGGCTTTGATTGAGGCAGTTGAGGAAATAGTGGCCTCACAACCCGATATCGGCGCACGGGAGCTCTCTCATGCCATTTGTAATCGGGCGAGGCGGAACGACGGTTTTACCGCCAGGGACGATATTACCTGCGCCGTCGTCTATTTTCGTAAACCCAGGCAGCTTCTGATCGTTACCGGCCCTCCTGTGGATCCTGACAAGGATTCCTGGATGGCCTCCTTTTTCGACAAATTCGATGGGAAACGAATCATAAGCGGAGGAAGTACCGCTTCCCTGGTTGCACGGGAGCTGGGGCGCCAGGTAACGGTGAGACTTCACAGCGGCTGTGACGATGTACCCCCCGCCTCCACCATGGAAGGGGCCGATTTGGTGACCGAAGGGCTTATCACCTTGAGCAAGGTCTCCCTTGCCCTTGAAAAGCGGGTCGATCCCTCTTCTCTCTCCCCCGGGCCGGTGCGATCTTATCTGGAATTGCTTCTCGACAGCGATTCCGTTCACTTTCTGGTCGGGACGAAAATCAACGAGGCTCATCAGGATCCCAATATCCCGGTTGAGATGGAGCTACGTAGAACCATTGTCAGAAAAATGGAGAAAATCCTTGAAGAGCTCTATCTGAAAGAGACGGAAATCCACTTTTTGTAAGGGTTCCTATAGCGTGCCCTACCGGGGAAGAGCCGAGGCTATCTGCCCGACGATTTCTTCGGTTAATCGCTTCTGTTCCTCTCTTGCGAGCCCTTTGCTTGGTATCGGAGGATGGATGGTAAGATGCACCTTCCCCGATCTGACCTTTCCCTCGGCTTCCAGAAGCCTTCTGGTTCCGTCGATGGTTATGGGGACAATAAGTGCCTCTGCCCTGAAGGGAAGCTTCATGGCCCCGGCCCGCACCGGGCCCATCCCCGATGCTTTGTTCCTCGTTCCTTCGGGAAAGATCAGTTTGGCATGGCCGCTTCGGATATCCTCGGCACCGAGATCAAAAAGCCTCAGTGCCTGTTTCGGATTTTTCCTGTCGAGAAAGATGCAGCCGATCTGCTTCATCCAGCTACTGAGAAATGGAACATAGCGAAGTTCTTTCTTTGCCACAAAACCGATGATTTTCGGCACGGACGCCATGATGACCGGTATGTCCAGGTAGCTTTGATGGTTCGAGACGAAGCAGAGATTGTCCGCTTCCGGAAGATGTTCCAGGCCTTGTACCTCTATGTCGATTCCGCAGCTGTACACCAGGATGCGTGCCCAGGCTCTGGTAATAGCAAGGACGTAAACCCGGCGCTTTACAGTGGCAAAGAGATAAAGAAAGGGAATGGGCAGGAGAAAAAGCATGGACAGGAGCATCATGACCCAAAAAGCGGTGAAAAATAGGATAGTTCGTACCATTTCTTTAGTAGACGCTTTTCCCGGGTGCTTGTTGAAACAACGCAAGAAAAAAACACGGTTTTTGCAAGAAAATATCTATGCTGTTAATTACAAACTATGAAAATCAATTACAACATAGCGTTCAAGAAATAGAATCAGATTTCTCTGTTATTTCAGCAGGTTTCCCTGGCCAGGAGACTTCCTGCGGGAAGCCTGGCTGCAATGGAAGATCCCTGAGTGCCTGTCGGTAGGTTTTCCAGGCCGTTTTATCGGATAGGGGATAGTCGGCCATCATGATGTAGTCACTCTCTGAAAGTAGCCTGTCTCGTTCTAAGCGAACCCGTTCTGCGAGTACCTCATCGGGGACTATCCAGCCCGTTTCACTCCACACAGCCATAGGGTCCGGCGGCTTTATATCGGTCATACTTTCATCGGGTTCCTCACCAAGAGACAGGCGTACAGATTTTCCAGTTGCTTTGTCCCAGTAGGGAACACCGGTATAGTCAGATTTGATTATGTACTTTCCGTCTTCCCAAACTGTTGTTTGATTCTCACCTACAGAGGTGATCAGCCCCTTGTCCACGGCCTGCTCCACAGAAATACGGCAGCCTGTACTGTCAAAAAACCGTGCATCACACCCCTGGTGGATTTCTGCACTGTCGGGGTATGCTATGGAACCATCCGGTTTTGTCACACTCGAAATTATTGATTGAACTACATTGTCATCATCAATGATTGCATAGATCATTTTCGTGCCGCCTCCTTATGCTGTACGTTTCCACACGCGGAACGTTCTATTTCTCATACGTGTTTCGCTACCGACTCTAGGAGTCCCATTCACATCATCGCTTACAAAATCCCCCATGTAATTCTCCCCTGATATTCCGGTTTTGCTGTAATAGCCTGTTTGAGAATTAGCGGTTGTGCCCCTGAATGTTATTGAATCAGCCCCCGTCCTCCCTGTCGCTTCACCGGTATAACCTAACGTTTGACATAAGAGTTCAACAATAAATCCTTGGAATTGATCTTCTTGTATACCACTGCCAAACGCCAATGCATTTCCACCAGGTGTACGGAATGTTATCCCTTCATTTTCAAACAGAGCCGTCCACGTCCCGGGTAGTCCAAGACTTCCAGGCGCTGAGGCTCCTGGAAGCTGCACATAGGATGATCCGACTGGCCAGACTGCATTTTTGATAGACGTCTCCAAGGCATCCAAATATGCTTTTATCCTTGCCTCAGACGGGACAACGCTCGCGGAGCTACCCATAGTACCCGATGCCGACAGCGTCATGTTGGCCGTCTTGATCAATCTGCCTGTTGCATCGGCAAACAAACCTATCTCGCCGTCTGCGAACCCGGACCCCGATGGCCTTACAAATCGATCATCATGCTGCGAGTCATGGCCCGATATCTGGGAATCTACATAGCTTTTAGTTGCTGCATCAGCTGAGGCCGATGGATTTGCAAACTGGGCGCGGCCGTTAGAGTCCCTGACCACCATCCTCGATGCGGTTGCCGCGCTGACAGCCCCGTGTGCTGTCGTTAAATCTGTATGTTCTTTTATTAAAGCAGCAACGGCATTTTTCACCTGGTCAGTAGCTGTGTTATTAGGAGACGATCCTGCTGAAGAAATTAAAGCTTCTATATTATCCAGTATCAGATTGATTGTTTCAGGATCGATAAAAGATGGCTTTTCTTCAGGATTTTCAGGATTCCCGATGGTGAATTTCCCATCTTTTAAGCCGGGAAATGATACCGCCTCTCCATCTATAGTTATTGCCCTTTCATTTGGATATAACCCCATGATTCACTCCTAGGAATAAAAGAAACTTACGATGTAATTCGATTGTAAAATGCTGAGTAAATAGGACTCAAGAGTAGCTCTTATTGATTCCTCCGCATTTGATATATAAAGGTAGATGGTTGAAAACCATGCTGGTCCTGCTATGCGTTTGTCAAACCTGGTGTATCCATAAAATGCTGGCTTTACTGGAAACGTATATTTAATGAAATTGGCATCATATTGAGCACATATATCTATAAAAACCTGTCTGTTGATGTTTTCTATCTTTGTTGATTTGAGCAGCTTTCTTCTTTCCGACAATTCCAAGTTAGCATTTTCGATATTAAAAATCCGTTCCCAGTTATCAATCAATTCGGTGGTGGTATTTATATATGCCTCTTTCAACAAAGCCGCCTCACGGGCTCTAAAGCGGTTGAGCTCTGCCCCTTTTGCATCACTCCATTTATAGATGTCACTCGTTTTATCAGCAAGTTGCTGATCCCAGAAATCTCCAGGAGGTAAAAGTTTTTGGACTGCTATTGTGTATTCTTCTGACGAGGGTATTACTAAAGCCAATTGATGTCTCCTAAATCAAGTAACTGAAGGATCGTAGAGCTGCCAGTTTCGAGAGTAACAGAAGCATCAGTTATTATGGTTCCATCGACGATAGCATCACGTAGTTGATAGGATGTTATGGAACTTCCCGGCTTGATGTTTAACGCCATCCAGGATTTTATGCGTATTTCAGTGGTATTCCGATTACTTTCAGTATCTTCGGTACTTATTAATTCAATTGATGGATTTACATAGATAATATCAGGCGTTTTAACGGTATATAAAACAGGGGGAGCATTTTGATATATGTAGTCACTGACAATATCCAAATCAACAACCTGGGACAATCCTGTTTCATGGTTACCACCAGCGACTTGAATAAGTAACGCCCCAAACGGGCCATAATTTTTGAATTCCCACGCTTGTTCTACTTCGATTGATGCATCTATCGCCCAAGCTGCAAAGTCTCCGGGCTTGCCATATCGAGATGAATTTCTGATATAATTTAGTACTCGGATCAGGTATTCGTCATCAGATTCTGCATCTACTCCACCAGTAATACTGTCTTCAAGAACAATGGTGGTATCCTCTATGCCTTTAGGCACATTGGATATGATAGTAAGCTCCGTTCCCTGATCCTGGTTGCCATCAGACCCATTCGTTGATGCCTTAACCGTAGCATTGATAACTCCTTCATCACCAATTTCAGAGGCTTCAGGCAAATAGTATTCTTGGCCATTTGGCGCCTCGAGCAGGATACCAGCAGGAATGGATCTCCCAACGGAACCAGAAAACTGTACCATTCCTGACGCTCTTTGCGCAGTCAAAATAGGAACACGGTCACTCCAATGAGCTCTGAGGTTATCACTACTTGCTGTGTCGGGAAATATCTGGCGAGCCAGATATACGAGATTACCATATAATTGGTGATAGATTCCGGCATCTACCTTTCCTATCATCGTCAACAAGTCGTAGCGTACCGTTTTTGATAAGGGTGTGAAACGAGATTTGTAGTCATTTTCTATACGGTCCTGCAGGTTAGAGATGCTCGGTCTTTCAAAATCCATACCACACCCCTTCTATTATTTCAGAAGCCCCAGAGGGCTTTGTAATCTTAACGTTGTAATTTATTCGATTTTTTCCTGTTAACTCTGTTTCACATTCAACATCTTCAGCTATTCCATCATCCTTCAGCCATGATAAAGCCCTGATTATTTCCTGTTTGACGTCGGTAAGAAGGTCTGCAGTCGTTTTTCCGGTCTGCCGAAGTAGCCACAGATCACTACCAAATTCAGGGTCTGCCCACCATCTCCCGCGATCTGTACCAAGTGTCATTTGTACCAATACCGAAATAGACATATAATTTTCAATTGCTACCGTCGCCATGTAATACCTTCTCCGAGGCAAGGCCAGAAAAATTTTCCTTATCAACAAGGGATGACAGGACGGTTATTATGTTTGATTTGAATGTTGATCCTCCATCCCCCGAAGCCACCGCTGCTGTAGAAATGGCATTAATTATTCCATCAATCCTGGCTGTCATTTTATTTAATTGGGTTGTTAGCTCTTCGACCTTAATCACTCCACCGTATTTGGTTCCATAAAGCTCGACTGATCCAGAGTTCCGGCAAACAATCCAGCCGCCAGTTTTTGTCCAGAGGGCCGAATCATATTCATCTAAGTCTGGCACCCCATCCTGGTCGACAACAGGCAGCATAACGGGATTACGTACATCTCCACCTTCAAAAAGAAACAGCACTGTGCCCTCTTTTCCTCTGGCAGCAAAACCATATGGGAATTGCTCTTTCCCTTTAACCGTCCGTCCATAATGTGTTGTGCCCTGAATAATAGCTCCATCACGTCTGGTAATTTGCCCGGCGACAACGAGGTTCCGAATTGCTGCAGCAAGGTCTCGTAATCCCATTAAAGATATGCCTCCCGAGGAACCAACTGAATATCACAGCTCATAGATTTTGCATCAGCTTTATATTCGATTTGGGATGTTAGTAGATTAGCCTCTATACTTAATGATGGAAGCTTAACTGGGGTTAAAAAATTTGTTTCCCAGAATATCTCTTTACCCGATAGATTCCCTAATTTCTTTAATTGGGCAAGAGAGAGCCCCCAGTCAGCTACTGATACAGTGATGCGCCGTTCCCTTCGACGACGTATTTCTGTCTCTGCCCGTCTGGATAATTGATCTTTCGTAATTGTCTGATCCGTGAGATTTAGGGTCAAAATACGGTTATTCTGACAACTTTTATCATAGGCTGTAACACTATTTCCATCGGGTCCTTTTATAACATAGGTATGATATTGCTCCGATCCTTTATCGGAATCCTTTATTGATCGTACCGATTGCCCCTCGATGAGTTTAAACCCTTCCTTTCTGACCCCGCCTGCAACCTCCCAGATATAAAGTCCCCCTGTTTGCGATGACGTGAGAATAAAACCTTGATTATCAGCAGCTTGTATAAGTTTTTGCCATGGGCTCTCATTCTCC
The DNA here is from genome assembly GCF_000378205.1 of Sediminispirochaeta bajacaliforniensis DSM 16054. NCBI lineage: Bacteria > Pseudomonadati > Spirochaetota > Spirochaetia > Spirochaetales > Spirochaetaceae > Sediminispirochaeta > Sediminispirochaeta bajacaliforniensis. The sequence continues at coordinate 139,741 of NZ_KB899417.1, forward strand.
CATGCAAAAGACGAGACCAGCTTCGTAAAATCGCCATTGCTCGTCGGCATGCAGCTGACATCGATGCTGAAACGATCGGCAATATACTTCACCACTCCCAACAGGGTTTTGTCTGTAATCTCATCCGACCAGCTACTATCTATGATATCGCGTGCCGCAGATCGTGCAGTAACGACCAGTTTTTCATCACGAGCTGTATTATCCAAGGATATATCATCGATGAATCCCATAGTGACATTTCGTTTTACCATGGGGTTCGAATAGTAGACGGAAATATGCTGGTGTTTTTCAACCTTTGATCGTTCACTGGTTGGGAGTTCCACTTCGATATAATGACAAATTTCGTCAAGTGACTTTCGGATGTATACACTTAACCAGTGCAGATTTGTCCGTTTATTATTCACATAGACATCAACTTTAGACATAAAAAATGCCCCCCGTTATCATGAGCTGGTCATCAATATCGGAGTTTAGCTCTTCAACCTTGTCGTAATCGCATCCCAAAAGTTGTGCAACTACCAACATAGGTAGCCCTCCCTGAAGCTGCACGGACCGTTCATTCCAGGTTTCTTTTTCCTGCAGCTGTTCCATGACGGCGATACGGCTTTCTGTAACCGCCTTGTAAATATTAGGGTCATCTACATTCAGAGAATCTTCCAGATCCATAAACAATGAATACAGGGCTTTGATTTGGTCTGCCGAAATTGTATCTACGTTTGGCAATGTCGTAGCTGCTCCTACGAATGCAGCATGACGATAAAGGGCAACCATGGCCTGTTTCGTAGCTGATTCTTTGAAGGTTGACGGAGATAGTTCATTCATTGTCTCACTCTTGGCAGAGATAAATTGCAATGTGGCATTATAGATAGAATCTCCATTTCCAGAAGATGTTGTCTCGTCGGAAGAAAAGAAGTCTTCAACAGCAGACACATCGCTTATCAATGTCGCAGTAATGGCGGTTATGCAACTGAAAAGTGCACGAGCAAAATCACCGGGAGCCGTAATTCCTTGTTCTATGAGGCTTATGATATTGAGAGCCTCATTGGTTAGCGAATTCATAGTATTTTGTGCCAACTGAAGACGACCAATAATATTCAATAATTTATCTTTGATAGCGGAGAACCCTGTCTCCAAGGCGCTTACTGAAAGATTATCATCGTCGAGAACCGATTCAAACCTGGCCACGGCTGCATCTTCAAGGTCAGCTATTGCATCATCAAGATTCCCCGATGTATTGTTTTCCTGGCGAGCCCCAGCACTTTGACCGACCCTATCTACTGCGAGAGTAATTTCACACCCGCCCTGGGCAGACGTTTCTTCCGATATATCCCAAGTATCCATATTAACCGCAAAGCGGCCCCAAAATGGTAAGATCAAATATGCCGGTTCATCATCCGATGTTTCGACGCTAAAAGCGGCCGCCAGTTTGTTGCGGTATTGAATATAATTGGTCCCAAGCAAGCGGCCTGATATTTTTATTTTCTGAGGTAGATAATTTAACGGTTTATTTGACCATCCTCCAAATGCCGAATACTCAGATATATCATTCGATTGACCACCAGAGACATTTGTCTTCACAAGATTAAATGCTTCGGGCTCCCCTCCTGGTGGTTGGTAACTTGTTCTCCGTGGAGTCTCCTCACTTCCGTTACTATTTCGCAGGGCCGAGCGCCAATTACCAGAATAGGGTTCCGGTAGGCTTATATTAAATTCATCGCTCATTGATTAGCCCTCACAGTACGTGCATTTCCTGTCTCTACCGTTGTCCCGGGGATGGTATTACGTCGTGTTTCTACAGATGCTGTTCCCGGTACATCAGCAGAAAACTCTACCTTCAATGATGCCTCGCCTGTCAGTTCAGCTTTTTGTATAGCAGCGGCAGGAACTCGTGATGGGATGGTTCTGGTTGCCCCACTGCTACGTCTTCTATTTCTGCTCCGTGCCGCCTCAAGAGCTTCTTCCGATACGTAATTGGAGGCATAATTTCCAGGAGCGGCAAGCTTCTTGCCCAGTAGACCACCAAGGAGTCCCCCCCCCTTATTACCGCCTTGATATCCAATCATTCCTCCAATCAAGCCTCCTACAGCAGTGCCCAGAATGGGGATAACCGAGCCAAGGGCTGCGCCAGCTGCCGCTCCTGCAGCTGCTCCGGCAATACCTCCGGCAGAGCTTCCAATAACCTTTCCTCCTTCCTCATATTTTTCTTCTTTTGTTAACTCTTTATTACGAGCAATCTGGAGGACCCCGAGCACCGCCTGTGGTATCTCTATCGCTGCAGCTGTGGCGGCAGACAGACCTGCTGTCCTCTTTACCGTTGACAAGAGGCCAGGGGACTGAGTGGTAAGACCAGAGGTCTTCGTCACACTTTCCGTCAGGTTCGATTGTGGTTTAACTCCCAAGCCATTCGATCCAAGGTTCGTTACATAGACTGGCATTCCCGTTCCACCGGCTCCTGCTGTCCCAAGGTTTAGTTTTGTTGTCCCAGCCCTCAGATTCTTGAAATTACTCAAGAGGGTACTGACAGTGGCTAATCCTTTAACGGCAGCAATGGTTCCTATACCAACAGCCATTGAGGTAAAAACTTTCTGTATTCGCTCAGGATCTTCTGCAAGCGCATTAAAATGTTCCGTTATCTTTTCAAGCGGTGCGGTCAACTTATTATCGGCGAAGCGATAGAAAGCGGTTTGGAGATTGTTCAAATTTGACTTAAGAGTAGAAGCTCCTTTGGCTGCATCCTCCATAATAGCCTTTCCGTCGGCCTGAACATCCATAAAACTATTCAAACTGGATATCACACCGGAGTCCAGATACTCAGCAGTTAGAGAGTTAAAGGCTCGTTTGGATTCTCTACCAAAGATTGTGCCAATGACATCTGTGTTTCCTTTTGTCATCGTCACAATATCTTTCATAATATCAGTAACGGGGCGGAAATCTCCTTCTAAATCTCGAACACTAACGCCTAATTTCTTCAATTGCTTTTGCTTTGTAGGATCTCCCAATTCTGCTAGTAAACCTTCAAAGGCGGTTGCAGCTTGCTCTGGAGATCCGGTACCTCTCTGTATAACCTGGAGCGCAGCCCCCATTTCTCTAAGTGCCTGGGCGCCACTTCTTCCGGTTGCGGTATAAGCGGTTATCACCCTCGGTCCTAAGGCCGCCAAGTTGGACAGGGTAAAGGCCCCCATTTTCCCCTGAGCGGTAAGCAGATCAAGAGACTTAAAAGCATCATCGGCCCCAAGTCCCATTTTCTGAAACTCAGCAAACAACCCCCCAATAGCCTCACCAGAAGCGCCAGTAGCCTGCATGGCAAGGCCCATACTGCGAAGATTTTCTTCAGCAAAAGACATATCTCCAGTGCGTTCAATTATCTGGCCAACAGCTCCTGTCATAGAATCAAGATTGATTTTTACATTCTTATCCTGGGCTATGTCCCACAGCTTTTGTTTCAACTGATCGATTTTATCTGCCGAAATATTGGACTGAATGCCAAGCCTGGTCATTTGGTCCTGGATATCGATAACTTTATTGACCGCCACACCGGCGCTAAGAGAAACTCCGAGCGTTCCAATCTTCGTCATGGTTCCGGACAAAAGCCCATCAACCTTTCCCATGGCACCGGAAACTTTGGAGCCGAAGGCTTGAGCTTCGGCCCCTGCTTTTTTTATTCCCGATGAAAAACCACCTCTCAAAGAAAGATCAACGCCAGCGCGTATTGTATTACTCATCACTCAACCCATGTGTTTTCCGGTAAAGATCAATCGCATCATCTTGCCAGGCCGTTAATTCTGCCCAGCCCATATCTTTTAGATCATCAAGTGAGATACCATGCAGCAAGTACATGATATCAACACAGGTAATGCGGACAATTGCCGCTAATCTTCCGACGGTAAGCCCCTCTTTACCGTCGGTTTGGAAGGGTCGCTCTTGTCATCCTCAGGTTCATTTTCATTTTGGGGAATGATGAACCTTGAATAGATTTCATTGGCCATCTGCCTGACATGGGCATAATCTTCAGGTGTTAATTCTCTAAGCAGCTCCACACTCTCCGATGTTAAAGAGGAGACCAATTGGAGCATTTGAGCGACAGTGCCATCCCTCTGGGTATCCATTCCCAGTAGGTGCCTAACCTTAGGTTCGTCGGTAAAATTAAGCTCTTTAACGGAGCGTTCGCCACGACTTACCGGAGTCTGTAATCTGTATATCATTTTGGTATCCGTCCTAAAGCTTTTCGCTTTTTCCGCTGTTATAGGTAACACTCATTTCACCATCCCCAAGTTCAACGGCGTCGACTACCCAGGCTCTTGGCATCATGTGTTGATTTCCGTCATCCAGGTAGATGGTAACCGAGTCATCACTGATATCTTTGAACTCGGAAACATCCATGATCGCCTGCAGTTTTATCTTTAGCTCCGCAGCCTGAGGGGTTTCGAGATATCCAAAGTTCTCATGGACTTCAGCATCTTTGGTTTCCCGCTTATAAGATGACGGACGAAATGAATGACCTCCGGCAACCAGAGGCAATTCTCCAAGCGTTGATGATACAACTCGTTTAACCTTTGCTAATCTCATACATGCTCCTCCGATTAATCGAACTGAGTTAGACCAGCCCCAATATAGAACTGACCGATTAGGGTTGGTTTGTGCTGATAATTCAGCCGTGTTTTACTGTCAGAATCAATTTCGACAATGATGCTGTCCTTGTAGCTCGCCAGGTCCTGACACCATTGTTTTTCCTGGATGAAAACCTGCTGGTACATTTCGACCAAGAATGCTTTCCAGATATCAGCAGTCATCACCTTGGCACCGGAACCAAAGTTCTCGTTTGTTGCTGCGAGTTTCCATTTCTTATATCTGGTCCGTGCTTCTGCATTGATTTCAGCTCTGACCCGTGAGATCGTTTCCGTTATTTGGACATCAAGATAGCTGGTATTACGGTTACCATCTGAATCCGCGTTATAACTGGTAACAGCTCGTTCAACCAAAACTGTCCCAGTGGAATCAACACGATAGGTAGCAATACCTGCACTCAAGAGGGCTTCCCGGGCGTTGGCATTCCGTTGTGCTATGGAAACAAGACCATCGATTTCCGTGTCATATGTATTGGCCGCAGGATCATCAGCAAGCCTTCTGATCAGCGGAGCCGCAAACCGAGCGGCCCAAACTGCCGGTGTCTGGAAATTGTTGCCCCTAGGAACCAAGACAATATGGGGGCTATTGATGCTGGATGCCTGGGCAATCATGCTGCCGGTGGTATTGTCATCACCGTCTTCGCCAGATAGAGCAAGGAACATCCTGCCGTCGCATTGGCGTGGGCCGCTGTAACGGCTTTTCAGTTCGGCGGAAAAAAGTACGATATTAGCCGCATCCGCAAGATCGGTAATAATGTAATGGTACTTCGTCTCTCCCATGGCCGCCAAGGCGGCGGTAATATCAGGGTTTCCAGATCCGACAGTGACAGTTGCCAACCCTGCAGCAATACCGGCTGGATCGGATTCCCCATATAATCCAGCCTCCACCGTCATCAAATTACCGTTTTCCCCCTTGGCCAGAGCTACCAGCAATACTTGCGCCGTATTCTCCGCATTAATCTCCGCTTCCAGTTCCATGTCGCGGACGGAATTAATAGATGCCACAAAAGCTGCTGCAAGGTCGTCAAGAGTATCCCCAGATGATACAGCCATGGAAACCTTTATCCCATTAACATACCGAACAAAGGTTCCGTCCTTTATCGGAGATGCAGTAAACGTATATGACTTTACTGCCGCCGTACCTGCGGCCGCCTCATTTAGAGGAAGAGCATACAATTTCTCCGTTTTGTTCAGGTCCATGAAGTTCATAGCCATCACGGCAGCAGGGTAACCTTCTTCCAAAAGGTTGCGGGCTTTTGCATCACCGGAAATAGCGACAACCTTATTTGCTTCAGCGGTTCCTCCTGAGCCTTTTATACCAATAACCAGCACTTTCTTTTCCTCACCGGTGGAACCAGCCAGCGAATTATCGATCTCCTGATACTGGCCCGGGACCAGCAACTCATCAGGAATCTGGGTAAATTCAATAGACATGCTCTATCTCCTTACAATGTTATCGATTCATGTGTCGAATCTGTACCGACATTCGTATCTGCATCGTAGCCAGTAAAATCCTCAAGATCATCAGACAGTAAGATTCCTCCGATGATCCCCCTCCGTATCATCCATTCCCAGCTCACCGCCCAGAGAGAGATATTCAGACTACCGGTAGAGGCGCTATAGAGATTTTTCGCATTAATATTTTTTCCTCCGCCTATACTCCAATCTGCATCAAGAGCTTCTAATGCTGGCAGCAGAGTAGATAAAACCTTGAGGGTATCATCAAAAAGTTTGTCTTGTGTGCTGGCTCTGACAATAATAAACGTGGAGAAGTTCAGGACACCATTGTCCCAATCAATATCCATCAAACTGCTCAGTATAGCCGGTGCCTTGACTGCTATGCGCTTCAGTTCTTCCAGGTCAAAGACACCGGGATGGGCCTCGACCTTCAGTTTTTTGTTATCCTGGAAAAGATTCTTTAGAGTATTTACCGCGGTATCTCGAATATCTGCGAATGTTACAAAGCTCATGATGCGGCCTCGATGATCCTCTGTTCTATAAAGTCTTCCAGAATGCCAAGCAAATCGGTTTCATCCTGGGGCCCAATGCCTACGAACTGCCGGGCCGAAGTTTTATTCTCGTATCCGAAATTTTGCCGGGCAGCATAGATCTTTGTTGCTCCCGCCAGAACGTTCCAGCTTCCAACCTGGGATTCGATAGTATCTCGTAGTTCGCCTGAAACAACCAATTGAGGACGGGCATATGGAAACTTTTCTGCAAGATACGACTGGTATCGCTCATTTAACGCTTTCCATGGTGTTCCATCGGGTGCTTTTTTGGTTTCAAATCGCTCCACTGTTTGAGCTTCAAGTTCCGTTCCCAAGGCCATTAACAGAGCGCGCCGATTTCCTCCGTCAAGGTTCAGGCTCGACAATCGGTCTGCAAGTTTTTCAATATCCCTAACATCGAAAGATACGGCAGCGGCAGCCATCAGATGAGCTCTCCTTTTTTCCAATAGCGAGTATCGGGGATGTTCTCTTCCTCCGATGGCTCGACAATACTGGCATCCTGATAATCAGGGCCAGCAAGGCCGCCTTGATGTTCTCGGTCAATAGTTTCCAAAAGCTTCAGATTGCTTTTATAGTGTTCCCGTTCATCCTCGCTTGATGATACGGTATCATGGAGACGGTACAGAGCCAAATCGACACAGATCCCATATAGGGTGTCAGCAAACTGGGCGGGAAGCGGCAATGTAACTTCTCCAGTCTCCTCGTCAAGGAGCCAGGGGAGGTGGGTCACAATAATACCGGTAGCCTCACGTAAGGCCAGATCGATCCTCGCTTCTGCCAGTGTTTCTCCGTCACTGGAAAACGGAAGGGAATCGGGAGGAATGCGACTTCCAAGCTCTTCCACGCTCAGTATGGGGATCACTTCTTTTTCACCTCAACCCAGATATCTTTTTTCAGTTTCTCATACTGATCTTGTGTGACCTGTTCTTCCCTGGCTTTTTTCCTGAGAACAAGGCCTGCCCGACGATAGGTTTCATTCTTTGTCTTGTGACTGACCACGATGGTGATCAATTCGTTAGCCACATTTGCACCCTCTGCCGCAGAATTTTTCTCCTCTATTTTCGCAGTATTGGCATCCTTTCCCTGTTCAGTATTCTCAGTGTCACCTTTTGAAGCTGCTGCGGTAGTCTTCTCCTCACTATCTTTGTTTTTTGCCATGGTATCTCCTTTTGTCATCGATACCGCGGGCTCATCACCCGCGGATCAATGCAATATGATTTTTTCTTTACTCCATCCAGGGAGAAACAACCAGCTCGGTCGTATGGTAGTTAATATTTGATTCACCGCCTGTCAGGTTCTCTTTCTCTACAACCTCCCGGCCTGCGGATTCCAGAGATGATCCTACGACAAGATGTGTTGGGACAATTCCCAATTTGTCACCACCGTCACGCTTAAAGGCCTTCATTTTTGCCACGGCAGCCTTGTAGTTCTCAGCATTCAGGGTTTCCTTGCTGGCTACCGCCTGTTGCCAGAATCCATAGCCGAAGTTGCCACGGTAACGAATACCGTAAAGGTATTCATCGTTCATAAATACATGATCGTTTTTTGTGTCGGTTATGGATTCCATTTCAGGAGCAATGCGTTCCTGCAGGATGAAGGGCTTCAGGACTCCGGATAGATTAACAAGAAACCACGGTGTCCCGGTTGCTGCCACATCTCCCTGAATATTCGATACCGATTCTGCCGTTCCGGTACCGTCGGTATTGGGATATACCGGATGCTCGGCATCGAAAAAAGGTTGGCCGTCGTAACACAATCCTTCGAAGCCACCAGAAAGCAATGCAAAAACTTTCCTATTGCAGAACGAAACAAACTCATCTGCATAGGACTGAGAAAGGGTCCTGTAGATGCCGAGGTTATCATCCTCAATATCGGCCCGGTCAATGCCTAAGGTCGCCTCGTACTTCTTATTAAACAGTTCATAGGCCATTTCTTTCATATCTTTAATGACCCGTTCGCCAACCCATTCGATCATTTGAGGGAATTTGCCAAGCCAACCGTAGGTGTTACTCGAAGAGTTTGACTGAATGATTGTCACCAGCGTTTTGTAAAGTGCCTGAGTTTTCAACCCAGTGAGACGACTCTGAAATTCGCCGCGCACCATCGTGCGCAACGAAGAGAGAGTTTCGTTTGTTATAATCATTTAGCAGCCTCCTTGATTTTCTTCCACTCCTCTGGCGAGTAACCTGCCGACTTTGAGACAGATACCTCTTCGGCATTTAGCGCTGTTTCCCCTTCAGGTGGGGTGTCATCAGGCACCTGCGGGGCTTTGGAGATAATTGCCGGAGTTTTTTCCATAATCCTGGTAAAGGAATCAAGGCCAGATTGAGTGGAACACAGGGCAAGATATTCCTTTTTACTTGCCGGGGATATCTTTCTGTCGGCAATAGCCTTGTCTACGGCTGCCGTGGCTTTTTCTTTTTGCTGAAAATCCTCAATATCCTTCAACCGCTTTTCAGCATTGAGTGCTCGCTGTTCCATCTGGTTGAGGTCTGCCCGCGGAGCATACTTGGTAAGATCAACTCCTTGAGCTGTCGCGTTGCCGTTTGCCTGTGCATTGTTGGCTGTCTTTAAGACAGAGATCGTCTGCACAGCATCCTGTTCCGTTGCCGTCTCAGCGAGGCCAAGTGCGGCAAGAATTTCTTTCATACTTTTCTCCTCCCGCCCGGTTGGCGGCATTTCGGAATTAAGCGCCTCAAGACGCAAATTGGGTACATTGGTAAGAGCTGCACGTATTATTTTTGTAATCTGACCGTTTTCGTCATACTCAAAAACAGGAGAGATATAGCGATAAAGAAGACCTTCAACTGAACTGCGGCCCCATGAATTCCATTCAACGTCAGCCCAGGTTTCTCCTAATGCATTGACTGATAGGCTGAAAAACCACCCCATGGCCGGGGCTTCTTCTCCTTTTGGCGCTTTATAATCTGTAGCATGGTTAACATCGATTACCAGACGTGGCAGATCTGCATTTGATGCGGTAACGACAGCTTCTGGATTTGGATTGGTCCACCGCCGTCCATCTCTGCCTTTTATCTCATTACCGGCAGGTAAGAGCTGGATACGCTGGGGAGCTTTGCCTTGTTCAATGTTTAGTGCAAAAAAAAGACTGCCGTGCTTCATACAGGCAGTCTATTCACATGGCAGTTGCCAGTCCTTTAACAACGGTTATTAAAATTCAAACAACTTTTGAGTGCGTTCTTCGGCAGCATAATGGTAGAGCCGATACACTTGCGTGTAGGATATTCTATACTCCCGACAGAGTTCACGCATAGATTCCATGGTCCCATCATAGCGTTCATATATTTCATTGGCAATATCGTCCCGAAAGGCCCTTGCCTCCATCGGGATGTACAGCTGTGATCCTCCAAAAAATGTCGTCAATGATTCCATGATTTTATCAGCATCGCTATCTCCTATTGCATCCGCCAAGACTCCGCGAATTTCCTTTGCCGTTTCGGCTTCAGGTGATTTTGGCATGGACAAAAGCTGACCTCCATACCATTTACACAATAGTCGTATAGCCTCTACTGCAATCGATCTGTCAAGTACTGATCCGGAACAAAGGTCAATCATTTCTGCGACTAAGCTGTATTCTGATTCGAAACTCATGAATATCTCCTTTTTACTTTATTAGGATCAATACCAACATCCCGGCACATCTTTCGCAATGCCAAGATCACCTTTTGAGCGGAATATCGATCCAAAAAATCTGGAGAACTAATCCCTGTCAGCCGCATAGTAAACGAGCAAAGAGCCTTTTCTGTTTTAATTCTGGCAACCTCTTGCCATAAATCACGGATATAGGTACGAGCCGATTCTGACGCCATACCTGATTGGTTCTTTTTAGGGCGGATCGTAAAGCCGCTTTGTTTCATTGCTGATAAGACCCGTTCCAAGTCATTCAAAGACATTTCGGTGCACGATTGTTTTCCGGTAATTCTGTATAAAGAGCTTCGGTATTCCTTCTCTGGCACCCCCATTTCTGACTTGCCAATATGAATAAGTTGAATAAGCCGTGATCGCTTGCTTTGTTGTTCTACCGCCGACATGATAAACCCCCTCAAAGGCCCAGGGCTGTACAGCCCTGGGCTTATATTGCTATTCATCGACAAACAACCCGGCCCGCCTCTTTTGCGCCGCTGTCAGCGGATACCGGGACATTTCTTTTTCCATAGAGAATGAGGCAAAAGTTTCTACTGATCCAAGCTTCTTTTGTTCAACATAGCATCGCAGTTCTTCATAGTTGTTAACTGGGACCAGTAATAGGTTTTTCTTTTCAGACGGTTTTCCGTTAATCGTTAAGAAACGGACCAAACCGGCTACGCGAGCGAAACCCATTTCCTTTGCCTTTTCCGACAACTGCTCATACTCTCTATCCTCGACCGTTATGGTTATTTTCCTCCCCATGTCTCTCTCCTTTACAGACTGTTCACCACATCGGCATCAACTAACCGTACACCCATTTCAGCGGCCAGGTTCATTGCCTTGCGGCTCCAGTTATTGACAAGCAAGGGGTATGCTACAGAGTAGGTGATTTTGTTTCTTGTCTGGCGCCTGAGCTTTGCGGCAAGAGCTTCACAGGCATCGTCACTGATAATGGTAGATCGCTCTTTTCCAAGTCTTCTAAATTTCACATCCAGGTACTTCCTGACTTCATCTCCTCCGCCAAGCGGCGTAAGCTCAAGAATCTCCATACGGCGTATCAATTCCCGAGCCTCCCAGTTTTTTGACTCATCCAGCTTTCCTTTCATTTCCACCTGGCCGATCAGGATAATGGACAGGAGCTTTTTAAATCCATCTTCAAGTTCCCAGAACCGTTTCAGGTATTTCAGCGTGCTAATGGTCAGGTCATGTGCCTCTTCAATCATAAGCACATGGCTCCAGCCGGCACGCGAGGAATTGGTAAGTATCTTTTCGATCTGTCGTGCCTTTGCTTCAAGGCTGCGCCTTGGGCGTTCCGTTGAGCAGTCAGCAATAACCGCATCACAAATCAGACTTGCATTCAGCCGCCCCTTGTCAATAATTCTTGGGGTGATGATACGGACTTTCTGCCCGTCCGCCTGCATACGGTCGATTGCCAGACGACGTATTGTTGTTTTCCCACTTCCTGATTCGCCGATTAGGGCCACCATACCGCCGACCTTTGCCGTCTGGTAGAGGTATTCAGTTGCAAATGCTGCTGTATCTGTCAGGTATACATCTTCAGCCGATGTGATATCGTCAACAAACGGATCTCGGAACAATCCAAACATTTTCCGTGCTTCCTGGTTTAACATTGCTATACTCCTTTAGACGGAGAGGGCAGTATCCTCCCCACCTTCTTCATAGTCATGAGCGATATCGTCGATCAATGATGCAGGTACCCCATCAGGGTAATCCCGCTTTATTGCTGGGACGAAACCTTCGGGTACATAGCCCAGGCGGGCCTTGATCCGTTTTGCTGTCTCAATGGGGGAAAGGTAAATGTCCTGGGATGTTACAACATCAGCCATACCCACAGGCACCTGTACGCCAATTTTTCTTTTTGGTGCAATGTCTGTCCGCGGTTTGATAAAACTGTGTGCGACAAACCCTTGTTTTTCCGGTGCGATCTCATCCAGGATTTTTGCGTGCTGTTCAATTTCCGTTTCCGGTAAACGCTTGTATTCCTTGCCTATCACCGGAGCAGATAAGTCGAAGCCAACCTCATCGGTCTCGATGGGGTCGACTTCAAAGGTCAATATCTCCCCTTTGCTTTTGTAAGAGATAAGCAGGCTGCTACCACCGCCAACCAGTACTGGCTGTACATTTACGTCCTGCCCGATGATAAGACCTGGACAGGATTGCAAGCTATATTGTTGGCTATATTTCTTTGATGGATGGGCATAGCTCATGCTCATACCACCAGCGACCTTGCGCGTCTCCACTCCTGTGGTTAACAAAAGTCGGCAAATTTCAGGATCAGGTAACTCCCTCAGTTGCTTTTCTTTGATCCTCTGCCAGATAGATAATCGTGAGCCTATCTTCCTATTCATTCTGGTCAGGCGGCAATCCTGGCCATCTATCATGTCTGCATTCCATGCCGTGCACCATCGTTCTGCTGCATCGTTCAATTCATCCAGACTATGGACTTCTTCCAGGCGTAGCCGACTTTCGAACTGTGTTTCAACAATATCGTTTGCCTTTTCGACCTGGCCTTTTGCCCGTGGATTCCCCGGAAGGTGCGGCTTTGTATCAACCTTCAGACTTTTCAATGCCTGTGTAATGGCCCTGCTTTTGTTTGCACTTCCTGGGTCCCATATCAAAAGGTCTGGTAACCCATGGAAGGCATAGATGGGATCAGGCTTTGGCGCCCAGGCGTACAAAAGGAAATCCCACAAGACTGCAGCACTCTCGCCAGCAGTGGCGTAATACCGGACGCAGATAGAACTGGAATAATGGTCTGTCAGCACATACCGCCAGCACTTTAATTTTTCCCGCCCCTCCAAAAAGGGTTTATTTTTGTACACTTCATCATCGCGCAGGAGATGTTGCTGACCGGGAGTAAAATAGATCAATGCCAGAGACGGATCACATTCGTGCACCTGGTTTGGATACTCTGTTCTTTGACGCTGATAGGGAGCGGCCTGACTCATTGATGCTATATCCAGTTTCGCTTTACGCAATGCACGGCGAATAGTCGAATCACTCACAGGGATATCATAGCCATTCTGCTGTAGAATAGTGCGTGCAACATTGGCATGCATTGTTTTCTTCCCATTCTTCCTTACACCGCTTTTTAGCATGGCTGCAATCAACGAGACGGTATCCTGGTTTATGGCAGAGCTTCCGGCATCCCGGCGTTTTTTCCGCCCAGAATCCCATCCTGCTGCCTCCAACGTTCGGTAAGCAGTGGGCAGGCTCAGGCCATGGAGGCGGGCGAACTCTTTAACAAGGTTTGATCTCTGGCTCGCAGTATCGGCATGGCACAATTCATCAATCCATTCGCTATACATGTGTTACTCCCTTCCAGGCTTCCAGAGTGGACGGATGTTCTGCACTTCATCTTCGAGAGTTTCGTAGAAGTCAAGCAGCTGCCCAAGGACCTCCGCTGTCCAGGTCTCCTGCATCCAGGCATCAAGCTGGTCCACCTCGATGCCTTCTATTTCCTGTCCTTCTTTGAGGCGTGCAAGTGCCCGTTCAAGATAGGCAACCGCGGATGCCACTTCCGTTGCAAAAGCCCTTCTGATTGGTTCGAGTTGTCCCTCTGCCAATTCCTTCTTTGTCGGTGGCTCTCTATACCGCAATTTTTGTTCAAGCTCGTTAAGTTTTTCTTCCTTTTGGCGGATGGCACTTTCCTGAGCCGCCCGTTGACGTTTATTTTTCTCGTCGTCTGCCTTAATTTTCTCAATAAGCTCTTTTTTTGTTCTACAATGAAGATCATCTATAGTAATACCTCGAGCCTCTTCCCCGTCATTTAAATCCTGCAACTGATCTTCTGTAAAATCTTCCAAAACACTTAATGGTGTGTATCCTAAATCGGTCAATTTGTCCGATTTGCCATATCGTCGTGCGACATGCATAGCACGTGAAGCAGTCCTATAATTGATTCCTATTTGATCAAGTAGCGGATACCAAGCCCCGTGCTCCTCATGAGATTTAATAAGTATTAGCTGCTTTCCAACTTCAATAAGGGATTCTTGAGCCACCCTCATGAAGAATCTGGCCTTAGCCATACAACTATCGCGGTCGTATATTTCACCATTACCGTATAGCTCATCTGCCTCCTGTGCATTCAATTGCTTTTTCTGAAAATCCGCAGCAATAAGCTCTATACCCTGCACGTCTTTACTAATCTCACCCTTGGGCTTGCGGCCTCTTTTGGATGGTTGTTTTTCCATTACTTCATATTCTGCATTCTCTATTACATCACTCATTACTCTGCATCCTCTCCCGCATGGCAACTCCATAACGACTGTTCCAGAGAGTGTATGGTGTAATATTCAGCCGCCCTTATGGCGGTGGTCATGTTTACTATTGCTTCTTCACGGGTAAGCTTGTAGCTTTCGAGTACTACGTCAAAGTCTTTATCATTCAATTGGACTTTCTTTTTGAGTAGACCCATGCCGCTCTTGAACATCCTGATATTTTCTCGTATTCCAACAGATCGTATTGCTTCTGCTGTTTTTTTATCTAAAGCATTCATATCCATTTTGATAACCTCCCTATTGCATGGCAGAGGCATACCGGGCCTCTTCTTCTGTCAGTCGTAAACGAGCAGTCTGATATGCCTTCATGATCTCGTTGGCTATACCTCCGAATTGTGGAGACAGCCTCCATTCATTAGCGCTGCCTCGTATAATCCATTGCTTCCCCTCAAGGATTGCCATGTCCCTGCAGATATTCGTTTCAGATGTGTTGATCTCAAATGCAAGTTGTTTATTGGTCATCCCGCTGTAGTGTCTCTTCGCCAACAACTTTACAATTTCAATAATCCGTTCCTGACTATTTAACTTTTCCATGCAGGGCAGCCTCCTCAAGGAACAATCCAAATCGTACCAAGAGTCCGCATCGGAGTTTTACTCCGGCATCCTTGATCACTATCGCGCAACGATATAATCGTCCTGTCATAGACCTCTCCTACAGAGCCGCCACGTCAAGTGGCACCTGTGTATATTTGCCCTGACTATTACGCTCATAGATCCTTAAGTATTGCTTGCTGCCTGTAACCTGGATGCTATCAGTTATTGCCCGCATAGCTTCTTCCCAGTCTGGATCATTTATCTGTAAACGACGCAAACCAAGGACTCGAGCCGTGTTGATTTTTCCGGATTTATCTACCTGAAAAGCATCATTGACCAGGACCTTGATCTCATCACGGGACCCTGTACTCCATTTATTAATGCAGGCAGCAATCAGTTCTCTGGCAATCTGTAGCCGCTCATCAAACACAATTTCATCATTCATGGCAATGACGAGCTTGTATTTTCCGTCATAGCTCATCAGGGTAATATTACCTTTTTTCCCTCCATATATTTTCCCATATTTCTCAGCGCTCAAGGAAATGAAGGTAAAAATATCATCACGTATGTGCTGTTTGAATTGCTGTAAGACATCACGCATTTTTAAAGCCCGTGATGCAATTTCTTTTACCGTTTGGTCCCGTAACTTGTCGATTTCCGATACCAAGTCTATAGGGACCTGCCTTCCCTGGGCATCTTCCATATATTCCATTATGCTTGTATCTCCTTTACCTTTTTTTCGTACAAAGCCTGCGCCTCTTTTTCTTGGAAACGCTGAATTCGTTCTTTTACTTGTCTGCATGATTTCTGTTCTACATACCAGCACCTATCATGCTTCCAAAGCAGGACCGTCTCATCCCTACCTGTTTTGTTGATATTCCGATAGCGTTGTACCAGCTGTATGCCATCATCAGATCGTCCAATGCGGGGGGAGGCCGGAACATACATCAAAAAGCTTGCTTTCTGCCTGGCCAAGGTCAGCTGGTTATCAAAGATGAGATCAGACCAACAGGTAAAACCCAGATAATCAGCTATCCGATTCTTGAGCGCTCGATGACCGTCATCGTAGATAGCTTCCAGTAGTTCGAAAGGTGAGACATCAAGAGCATAGGCAAGGTCAAGGGGCTCTATGTGCCGTCGACGGCAGTACCGCCTGATAGGATTATTCATGCCACGTTCCCTTTCCCTCTTGCATCAGCAAGCATTTCTTCAAAGGAGTGATATCCCAGCGTTTTTGCAATGGCCGATTCAATACGTTTTGACCGGCTTTTTCCCGCGGTAACTCTGCCGACGGCTTGCTGAGTTACCCCAAGCCTCTCGCCCATAATCGTTAGGTTTAAGCCTTTCAGACTGAGCTGATACCGAATCCAGCATCCATCCTTTGGAGTACTGAGTAGGCCAGTTTGGAGCGGCTTGCTTTGTACTCGTTTCCGTGCCATACTTATACCATCCTTTTCCCGTATTTTCGGGAGTTGTTTTTTGCTGGCGAATTGTTGCTTCGCCAGCTTTTTTTCGACTGCTACAGTTTTTGCAGAAAGTAGTCGATAAAATGATTATCGTCGATATTTCTTTATTAATCAAGAAATATCGACCAATATTAAGGAGAAATCTTATATTATATGGATTGGATAAGAATAATCGACAAAGCAGAGGAGATAGTACTTAAAAAAGGGTTGCCGAAAGCTGATTTAGCAAAAATTTTAGGAGTTCGTTCGCAATATATTTCAGATCTAAAATCTGGAAAATCAAAAAATCCTGGCTCAGAATTCACCTTAGCGTTAATAAATCAACTTGGTATTAGTCCTTTGTGGATTCAAACGGGCAAAGGAAACGCTACATCCTCAAACGAAGCGAATATCATTATTCCCCTTCTTACACAGCCTGATGAAGTGATTAAAATAAAGCCTGATCCAGATTGGGAAGCTATTGACCATTTTGATGCTGATATCAAAATCACAATACCTGACTGGTTAAAAAGATATGGCCCTAATCTTCGATCAATAGAAGTGCCTGATAATCGTATGGCTCCTCTTTTTTATAGTGGTGATATTGTTATCTATGAATCAACTGGTTGTTATGGGGCAGGTATTCATATAATAAAACTGAATGGCAAGGTTGTTATTCGTCGTTTAGTAAGAGAAGATTCCCAATATATGGCATATTGCGAATTAAGTAAAATAAAACCAGAACCAGTTCAAATCTATGATGTAGTAGGACTTGTTCGTGCTGTTATCCGCAGAGTCTGGGATCAGGAACCAATGATTGTCAAACAAGAAAATCAGTACGTTGAAAATGATAGTCAACCTATACAGAAAAAGGAGATTGGATAATAGACTTCCCGGGATGCAAGGGAGGGGAGAAAATAACTTAAGAGAGGAAAAAATGAAAAAAATGGTTATGGCAGTTTTGTTTTTCTTGTTGGTGGGAACGCTTCTTTCCTCTGATGAACTTAGCGGAAAAACCCTCTATCGAATTGAACATATGGAGGTTTTAAGAGACGGACGGCTATATGGTTTTTTAGTTGGGAAATACACCTTCAATGATGACGGAACATATAAATTAGAAAAAATAATTAATTTTGATGAAAAACCAAAATCTTATACAGTTGTTCAGTATTCTCTTTCGGAAAAGGGGTTTTACACAGAGCTCAATGATGAAGAAAATGCAGTACTTATTAAGATGGATAATAATGCGTATCTATTATCACAACCTGGAGGCGACATCGAATTTGCTATATATGATGATCTAAGTTGGTTAGTCTCTGAAGATATTGCAAGAACAATAGTGCTTGATAATCCTGAACGGCCTACCTATGAGGGGCATTAGCACTTCCGAAGATACCAAATAAAAAAGGAATAAGGCTGAAACTGTGTACAGCCTTATTCCAAGATGGTGCAAGCTCGCGTCCGCTTGCGGGACATCCAGGCATCGTATGGCTACGTCATTGCCATAACAGTATCAAAGACATTCCCGAAAGCTTGCTAACAATGGTTAAAAGCGTTATCTTAAAAGAAAGCAGGCGCTGATCAGAGGTGTAACGGTATGACTGGTAACGGTTATATGTCTGGTTGACAGCGACCTGCTATTTTATTTTTTGCAATGCGCTGATTCTGCTGTACTCATCAATACCAATTTTATAGGCGCTTCTGAGCGATGCAGCTGTTAGAACAGTTCCGTGAGAACTTTTTCTATATTGGGCTTGGACGGCAATCTTTACAAAGTGTTCAGCATCCTGTTCATAGACGTATAACAGAGATTTACCGTCTGGGTCAAAATAGACAGAGGCATCCAATAGATAATCAATAATTCTTGACCATTCCAGATTACTTAATGCATCGGCCGCTTTTGCATGTCTGGCCCCCTTGGGCCCATTAATAAGACCGGCACGCATATTAATAATAGAGGTTTCTCCTACGTTAATATTTTTATGTTGCTTCATCCACTTTGCTATTGTCCTATCAATAAACCCAACCGGTGACAGATAATCACCTTTAATGGAACCGGCGGCGGCCCGTGAAACAAAACTATTATGGGCCTCCTGAAAGACGGTATTGTGCACCAGTGACCGGGCTATTTCCTCAAATTGTGCAGGGAATTTCTGTGATCCTTTTTTCAGAGCCTCTTCAAATACCGGTGCAACGCGGCCGGTCAATCCTTGATTCCAGTTGAATCCTGGAGTAATCCCTTTGGGGATGTGTTCGATAATTCCCTTCCGCTCATTGTAATACTGTTTAGATACGGTTTTCGGAGCCGTGGTTTTTACCGGCAGAGTGCCTCCCCCGGTACCGTCCGCCCGTGGCGGAATCGTTATCCCTTCGCGTTCATACCGTTCTTTACGGGCTTTTGAAACCGCCGTGATATAACACTTACAGCCATATCCGTTAGGCGGTAAATGGCTATTCCACCACGGATCGTCCTTCGGAAGAATCAATCCTTCCCAGGCCTCATGCTGTTCCCGATGGGTATGGCTTGGTCCCAGCCGATACATTAGATATGGGTGTGCGGGGCTGTCCATGGCCCTGTCGTAGGTTCCCTTTTGGTATGCACTCCGGAGGTTTGTGCTGTATATGGTACGTAACCGACGGTCACTCCCAAGCTGGGCATGTACCTCCCGTCCTGTTACGGGGTCTGTCATTGTTTTTTTGCCCCACCAGCCTTTTCCCTGCAGAGTCGGAGCCAGATTCTTTTTGAACGAATCAAAGGTTTCTCCGTTCTTGATCGCCTGTTCCACTGCGCCCTTTATATCCGCCAAGACATCCGTCTGCATGGCTTTTGCTACGGTAAAAGCTGTGGCATGTTCTTCATTCCAGACATCCTTGTAGCTAAATGCCGGGGTAAGGTTTTTGCGTTTTATGTAATCAAGAGCCTGCTTTGGCACCATGTTCGGGGAACTCATCCATCATCCTCACCATCAAATTCAGAATCTCCGGTGGCGCGGGAGTTAAAAAATGCGATGGCCATCAATTCAGCAATTTTGTCCGGTTTCCATTCGGTCACCAGTTTTTCCAGTTCTATCCGAAAGCTTTTAAAGTCGGTTGCTTTATTCGATGCCTCCTCTATGATGGAGGCTATTTCATCGGATATTTCGATAAAATCACTTTTAGTAGCTTCATCAACAAGTTCTTCTTCTGTGGCCGAGGCCTTGCTCATTGCAACGCTCTGGGTATTTAACGCAGTCCTATGGTCCCGCGGCCATGCCGAATTCAAACCTCCGGGAGAAAGCAATGTAGATTGAGACTCAAGAACTTCATCATTTTCGTCAGGAACGGACAAGCTCAATAGGCTGAGCATTTCATCTTTTTTTACCCGTAGTCCCAAGGGTACAAGCTTGTTTACTGAATTAACAATGAGCTCAACATTCTTTTCTTCAACGTATTTGAGTCTGAGACGCGGATAGACTTCCTGATCTCCAAAATTTAATTTTACATACGGGATTACCAGGTCGCGGTTCAGAGTTTGTTCCAGCTGAGCAGCATCAGCCCTGAGAATATCCTGACGCACCTCTTCCTGGGATGTTTCATTTCCCAGTTTTCCTGGCGTTCCTTCCGTGCTTGCTGTCTGGCCGAGTACTAACTTGGAAAACTGTTTATCCACCCACTCGGCGTATTTCTCGTACACATCTGCATTGGTCCCTGTATTCTTTGCTTCGACGATATCAATAAGCATCGATTCAGGGATAACCGCACCTACGTCCGTTCCGATAGAGGCAACGGCCCGCCGCAGAGTTTTGATATCTTCTTTCGTCGCTTTCTTCCCGTATTTCCCCAGCCTTACAGGATAGCCGAAACGGTCAACAAAGGCTGCCCAGCTCGTTACATCATAGTGTTTAATCAACCAATAAAACAAAGCGGAAAAGGAGAGCCCACCGGTAATCTGTTTTCCGGCAAGCAGGTTCGGTTCATGGATAATGAAATGATATGGTTTCAGTTCAATCAGATCAGATCCATAGGCTCCTCTGAGTTTTAATATGCCCGTTTCCCTCTCATATGCAAACCAGCGGGGATCACGAAATCGGAACTCTGCGGGTTTCCATACTGAACCACTGGTATCCCACATAGTTTCGTTGGCAGAAAATCCCTTTCCCAAGGCATCGAGAGCGTTTTTCTTTAGATCCATAATATCAGGGTGTTTTTGTATATCCCTGGTAACAGCCTCGGCAATTTTTAGCTCCTGATCAGCATCTCCTGCCGGTTCCACATATAAGGGTAATCCCTCAACCGCATGTTTTCGTGTGGATAAGACAGATCGATAATGTAAGTCCCGTTCCTCAAGCTCTTGCGCCAATTCCAAATATTCGGCTGGACAGTCACCATTCCTGACAGCATTAAGAATCGAACCAAGGCGATCAGGAGTAAGGCCCGCTACAAGGCCACCACTCCAGATCGATCGATTAGAATTATGTATAACATAGGCCTGTTCGGTCCTTAGATCTTTTTCACTTGGCTTTTTCAATCGGTTGATCAATCGTCCCATGGATCTCGCACCCCCGTTCGGAAAATATTCTCTGCCGGTACTGCATCATAATCGTATGGTTGATATCCACCGTCTTCGTCCTCTAAGAGGGCAAAGGTGACCATCACTTTTGCAATAGCTCCATCCCCATGGCGTCGTTCTCTCGGTCCGCCGGTACGATCAAGTACTCGGGGAATTCCGGCCTTTAATCCAACGACCCGGAAATCATCCCGAATAAAGCCATCGCCAGGGATTGTGGTAATTCCATCTTCCATACGGCTTTTCAGTTTCGGGAAGTTTTCCCCATACCATGATTGGGTCAGCATGACCTGGTGAACAAATCCTGGCCATTCCTGTTCTGCTTTTTCTGCTATCATTTGACCATTACCACGGGCATCGAATGCCCCACCGGAAAAGTTTGGAAGATTCTCCATGACCATTTTGATAGTTTGCCATTGTTGATCAAAACAAACATTTCGTAATTCAATAACACAAAATGTAAGCTGCTTATCATTCGGCAAAAGCTCATCAAGGAAGATACAGGTCAGGTCTCCGGAACGGGCAAAGTCCTCTCCCAGGTATACCGGGCCGGTATGAGCCAGCAAGATATCCCGTACCTCTTTTTTGAACCATTTATCAAATTCTCTGATTCGCTTCTCTTTAGGCAGGAAGGTAAAGCTGGCATCACAGACTTTCCTTAAAATCGGAATGGTCGGATCTTCAACCGATTCCAAGAGACTGGTTGGGAAATACCTGGTTCCCGCTTTTACCGGTATACAAAAAAGTTCTTCTTCGGCAGCATCCCCGTAGTCGACGATCAGTTTCTCTCTCCAGTCAGCCTCTATTGCCGGTGTCCATTCCCGTCCTTTTACCAGGCATATCCGTCTATACAGGCCCTCGGCCAGGGCATCATCCAGCGTTGTTTTATATAAACTGTAGGATTTTTTCCCTTCTCGTATTTCCTTAATGAGTTCATTGAAAGGGTTGTCGTCTCCGTTATGCGTAGAGAGGATTCTCACACATCCACCCCACATTAAAAGGGCAAGGGCCGCCTTGAGCAGTTCCGACAAATCGTCGACAAAGGCCGCCTCATCGAGAATTACCCGGCCCTGTTTTGACCTCAGAGATCGGGGTACGGATGGCAGACACCAAACCTCGAAGCCGGAATCAAACCGCACCCGGTAAACGGTAATATCTTTATCCTCATCTTTCAGGACGACCTCTTCTACTTCGGATGCGGCAGCATTTAAATGCCGTGCCCAAAACGCACAGTCCTGGGCAAATTGCTGAGTCATTTCCTTGGAATAGGAAAGATAGTAAGAGCTTTGGCCTCCCGCCTCTTTGCTCTTTGCCGCATCCATAGCCGATGCCAAGGCCTCAACATAAGACGCTCCGATTCGTCTGCTTTTCTCCCAGACTTTTACTTCGGATTCGTCTTCTATCCATCTTTTTTGATAGGGCAGAAGAATATCTTCGGTCATATCATAGCCCTAAAATTTCGCGTTTAATCAGGTCCACCGTGGCGGGGGTAAGGCCTTTGGCCTTTGCTGTTTTATCAACAACTTCAGCGGCTTCGGCAAGAGTACGGTTTCTGATTTCCGATTCTCTTTCGGCATTCAATTTTTCAGCCGTTTCCAAATCCTTGAGCCCTCTGGAAACTTTGAATATGATATCGGTAACCAGTTCCGGTGCGATTTCTCCTTCTTCCTTGAGATCATCAATCTCAGATATCAAGTCAAAGGCGGCAAGACGGATCTGCTCGTTTACGACTTTTCCAAGTTTGTTCCTGCCCTCGGCACCAAATTTTTCGATATAGGCATCGGCCACTTCCTTAGCCTGGCGGTTCTTTTCCGCAAATCGTTTCATTCTCTTGGCATAACGATTTACCGAACTTTTAGATACCAGACTCTCTCCTGCTTCATCGTTTATGGCATCGACAATTTCCGTCTGTGTTACCGCTGGATCAGCGAGCATCTCCTGCAACTTGGTTCTCAGATGCGCTGGCAATCGGTCAATAGCGCTTTTTTGTCCCATCATTCCTCCAGTGGAGGATCAATCCCCTCTGCCCGAATAAATCCCTCAGCGACATCAAGCCCTGGCCGTGCAATGGTAACGATTACCAAAGGAGTGGCTCCCATCCTTTTGGTTTTGACATATCCTCTTTGTTCCAGCCAGTTAATCTGTTCGTTTACCTCTGATATGCCTACAGCATGACCATATTCTTTCAGCAACCGCTGTAGCATTTCATTGGATAGATTATGGCCAGCATCATTCTTCAAACCCTGCAATATGAGCATCCGCTGATTCGGTGTAAAAATGGTTTCCATCTTTTCTCCTACTTCCCCGGCGTATTGCTGATAAACCAATTCTGTATTGACTGTAAAATCGGTTTTATTCCCTTGAGTTCACCTCCGAACTCACCCATTCTTCGCTGCATTTCGCTAAGTAAAGTATTCTCCAAATAATCAACACGTTTCTCTAACTTTCGATGGTCTTCGATACGTGCTTCCTTCTCAACAAGGATCAACTCAGATATTGATTGCCTAAAGGTTGCATCCTTTTCTTCTTGCTTCTTTTTCCAATAAGTGAAAACAGTAAATGATAATCCGGAGACGGATAAAAAGGTCCCAATTGCAGCAAGTACAAATTTTGCGATATCCATTCCCCCTCCTACTTTCTGCAAAGTACCATGTCAGGAGAATGAACTAATTAAACAGTGGTTATTATGTCTTGATCTCTGTATGTGGGATACTCGTTTTAGGAGGGTATGCCATGATAATACGGAAAGAACAATATGAGAAGGGGCGAAGATGAACAAAATTATGAACCTCGCCCCTGAAGATTATTACACACAGAGAAACAATCCATTTGTCTATGGAGATAATCCTCGTATTGACGGCGAAAAAGACTATCTGTTGAAAGCAAATGCACAGTGCATGCCTACAGCGTACGTAATGTTTCTCATCGGTAATAAAATCCCATATACAAATCTGACGCGACTTCCAGACGATGCCTATTTTTCGTCTTTACTCATAACCAAAGCCGCATGGGAATTTGCCGCAAAAAAATATTCCTGGTCAATCAACCGAAAAGATAAGAAAGGAAACATTCTGCCGGACATTCCGCCTAATGAAATTCATGGCATGTATGGATCATACCTTAGCAAGATTGTCTGTGGTCGTCGAGTATCTGATTTTATGACTGATCTCACATTCGATGACTATGTCGATCGAATTGATACAGGGCAAGTAATCATGACTTCCGGATCGTTTCCAGGAATTGATGGGCACGCCTTCGATGCCGTCGGACGAGTAAAACGAGATTCTGCCATATCATTGAAGCTCGCAGATCCATGGGGCGATTTCAAGACAGGATATAAAAACCATTCTGGATACAACGTGTCTATGACACAAGAAAACTTTCTCCGCCATGTAAAACCGGTCGGAAAACTATATAAATGGGGGCATATCGTATTATGAAAATTAAGACGGAACAGATGTTGTGGGTCGCTATTGCATTTATCGCTATGTGTGGATTCATATTATTCGTTGAGTCTGGATCAGTCTTGACGGCTGTTTCCCTTGGATTTGTATTCATCATCGGATCATTTCTCGGAGTTGATCTGGTAAAAATGATCAAAGATACATCGTCCCTTCCTGACGGTAAATACCAAGATATAAGAAAAAGCCGGTACATTTTGGCACTTATTTTTTTCGCTTTACTTTGTATAGAGGCTTTTATCATTTCAAAGGTATATGATCGCAATCTTGATGGTGTCTATGGTTCCATCGGTGTTGGATTTATGATCGTCGTCTCACTTTTTGTATCTGGAATCGAAGCTAATAAGATCGCAACAACAAAAGGTTGACATAGGTGTGGCAACTAAAAAAATTAACGGCATTTTTGGTATTAGTATCCTTTTCTGTTTCTGCATTTGCGGATGGGGATTATATTACCATACCGCTCGAAACCTGGATGCAAATCGTGAGAATCTCAGGAAACAACGAGCTACTATTAGCCGACTTGAATCAAACAACACAGAACTTGAGCGAATCAACAGAGAACGAAGCTCAGATATTACCAAACTTGGTGGAAACATCGAACAGCTTAACAAATACATCGAAGAACTTGAGCGAATCAACAGAGAACGAAACGCTAATATTGAACGACTCAACGGACTCGTTAAAAATTATGAAAGAAACCAACGAAAACTCGCTGAAATCGTCCAACAAGTCAATACTGCGAACAGTCTTAACCAGGACAGGTAGTATCCTTTTGGCGTTCTTCGCTGGTTATAGCCTTGGTTGCTTACGTAAATGATCAATGAGCAGGTAAGGGCGCTACCAACACCCTTACCAATTCGCGTTTTAACCCAACGCAAATTACAACCGAAGCTGCTACTCCATACTTTTATCGGCAGCTTCATATGAGGAGTAAAGCGTTGAATAGTCCTATTGCTTATGTCGGTGGTAAAAGCAAACTGGCAGATACAATCATCAATTTTATCCCGGAACACCAAACCTACATCGAAGTTTTTGCAGGAGGTGCTTGGATCTTTTTCCGAAAAAAGTATTCGAACGGAGAAGTACTTAACGATAAAGATGGAGATCTCATATCGCTCTATCGAGTGATTCAGAACCACCTTGAAGAGTTTCTTCGGCAATTTAAGTGGTTACTTACCAGCCGGGAAGTATTCGATAATTACAAAGGCCAGATGGAAAAATCAGGATTGACTGATATCCAGCGAGCTGCAAGATATTACTACCTGCAACGTCTATGTTTTGGCGGTAGAGTTCTTAATCGTTCCTTTGGTGTTGATTCCTCCGGCGGCAACAGGATCAACCTATTGCGAATGGAAGAAGAATTATCTGCAGTGCATCTTCGATTGAGTAACGTAATCATTGAGAATCTGTCATGGGAAGATCTTATAATCAGGTATGATAAAGCTGAAAATTTCTTTTATCTTGACCCGCCTTACTTTTCGGCACCCTGTTATAAGTACAATTTTTCCAGTATCGATGACTATAAGGCGATGTCAGATATTTTGAGCAACATCCAGGCTAAATTCATTCTTAGTATTAATGACCACCCACAAATCCGGCATGTCTTTAAAGGATTTCATATGAAAGAAGTTGAAGTCCCCTATTCATTAGCCAAAACCGATTCGCTTATTGGTAAGGAACTATTAGTATCCAATTTTAAACTAAAAGAAGGCCAAGGATACCTTTTTGAGTAAACTGGAGAAGGGAAAAGAATGAGTGCATATACCAGATGCATATGTGGCAGAAAAAGAGGCGACCATAATGATCTTGTTGTTAGAATGAGACACTGTAATCGATCAGCATTTAATGGGTATCGGCTAACAATTTCAAAGTATTCTCAGGTTATTTGTACGAGAAAAGGATGTCCAGG